>PNOB01000162.1 GCA_013824585.1 Desulfobacterium sp.
GGTCAATTTGCATTTTCTCCTGTTGGGTTATGGATATTTTGAGCGAGGTGGCTATTTTAAATAAAAGCTCTTTTTCCATGGGGCGAAGCTCTGAAAACAGGTCCCCTTGGGAGGTGACCTTGTCCAGGATTGTTTTTGAAGGAACATGATAAATATTGGCTACAAATGTATAGATCTCTGCAGTCTGTTTCTGAATCTGTCCGGTGATCAAATACTCAACCTGCAGCAGACTCCCTATTTGAATGGCTGTATCTGTTTTGTTGAGATCCGTAACTTTTATTCCTGTTTCTTTCAGGAGGGCTTCTACTTTTTCCCTGGACACAACTTTTAAAGCCTGTATTTTTTTCAGATCGTGGATCAGCAGAATAGGGACTCCTTTTTGGAGGATATTCATATAGTGAAGTTCTGTCTGGTTTTGAAAATACAGAATACCGATATGATTCAATGCAGCCTGTTTTTCAAGATCATCATTTTTTTGAGAAGCATTTTTCGCCCAATGTTTCAGATCACCTGTAATTACATTCGCATGCGAGGTCTGAAGAATGAGTACGGAATGAAGTATACCAATAAATAGAAACATTTTAATAAAGACCTTCTTCTTCATTTACGAACTCCTTTCAAATGAATACAATCAGACAAAGATTCTTGGGTTACTGACAGAAAACATCCGCCACCGCCACCATCATCATTTGAGGATACGACAGGTTCGGGTTGTGCTGTGTTACCCGTCGTATTATTGTTGCCTCCGGTATCTGTGGCGCCATCCGTTTCAGAACTGAGCAATGCACGATATGCATTGACTCGACCAGAGGTTGCGTTCGAATCCTTCAAGGAATCAAGAACATCAACCGTTGCCATAATTTGCGCTTGAATCTGTGCAGGAGTCCAATCCGGATAGTGGGAAACCAGAAGGGCTGCGATGCCTGCAACGATTGGTGCAGCAAATGAGGTTCCATGGATTTGGCCGTATCGATCGTTGTTCATCGTTGAAATAATATGCTGACCAGGTGCGGATACATCTACCCAGTCTCCCCAGTTTGAAAACTTTGCAGGCTTGTCTTCATCTGTCGTGGCTCCAACGGAAATCAATCCAGCCAGGTCATAGGCGGCTGGATATACTGGACTGTTTGACCCATCATTGCCGGCGCTGCAAATGATGACAACGCCACGATCAATGGCATATTGAAGTACATCATGGTAACTATTGCTGTATTTGTTGCTTCCGGAGCTTATATTGATAACATGAGCTCCATTGTCGGTGGCATAGATAATGCCTTTTGAAATGGAGGCTCCGCTGAGAACTGCTTTGCCTTCTGTATTGAGATAACCCGCCCGGATCAGCATCATCTTGCATCTTCCAGTCACACCTGCGATACCGATGGAATTATTTGTGGTTGCCCCGAGTACACCAAAAACTTCATTCCCATGGGATGATTGAGCCATTGTCGGATCATTATCCTCATCCTGGAAATCGCTGTTCCCATCATCATAGCCTTCTGACTGATTCACAAAATCCCATCCGATGATATCGTCGATATATCCATTTTGATCATCATCAATACCGTTCTCCTGGATTTCTCCGGGGTTTTTCCAGATATTGTTTTGTAAATCAGAATGGGTGACATCAAATCCCATATCAATTATGGCCACAATGACATTCGGATCCCCTGGTTCAATATCCCAGGCCTCAAGCATGTTTATATCAGCCTCACGTGAATTGAGATTGTTCAGGCCCCACTGCTGCGAAAAAAGGCTGTCATTGGGAGCTTCTTGGGATATTACCACAGCCGGGTTCAATACCATGAAAAGACAGAGGGTAATTGAAAGAATCGTGATAAGAGGCTGAGGAATCATATTTTTTGCCTTATCGTACAATATGTTAATATTCTTGATATCGGAACAACAACGTAAGAAATCCAATACCGATACAGCATGAGAACAGAGGAGATCAGGCGGAGAAAGATGTTATTATACAATTACAAATGTTTCAGTTATATAAAAAGCAATTTATGCGCCAATTATCGATAAGGGGTATGTAATAGATTTACAAAAGTAAATACAAATGGTTGTATAATTGGCTTGCGATTCCGGAATATGGATTCAATGGGTACAGTGTATTCAAGTCCTGTTTTGTAAGACAGTTTTTCCTTGAATTAAGGACGGTTGTATGGATCAGTATTTCGTTTCTTGACGAATGGTATTCACAGCGCTATATTTTGCAGGCTGAAATAAATGACAACGGGGAGATGTTTTCTCTTCAAATAAACGATATATACTATAGTGGTTCGGGCAAATGGGTATACCGCTGTTATCTGAATCATCCGGAGGACAAAATGAACCATCACCATCATCATACTGAAGAAGAGATGCCTTTTATAGAAAAATTGGAAAAATTGCTGCAACACTGGATCAAACACAATTCCGATCATGCAAAAACATACCGGGAATGGAAAGAAAAGGCTGAAAAAGAAGACCTGATCAAGGTGGCAGAAATAATGGAGGAAGCCGCTGTTGTAACAACTCAACTTAATGAAAAATTGAGGCAGGCTATCCGTGAAATATCATAGTTCAGCATCTTGATTTAATCCTTTTTTATTTTGCCCGGCTTAGGGGCAAGTGTGTTTGAAATGGCAGAAGATAAGTCAGTTTCTGTGAACGGTTTATGTAAAATCCGGTTTACACCCAGTTTTTTGATCATTTCGTCATTGATCGGTTTGCCAGTGGTTTTCTCTGTCCCACCCACAAAGTCGCTTTGGGTCGTGATCATAATAATTGGCAATTCCTGCTGACTGTATTTTTTTCGAAGCTCTCTTGTCAATTGCAAACCATCTATTTCAGGCATATTCAGGTCCGTCAGAACAAGATCCGGTTTCTGCTTGTTGATTTCCTTGAGGGCTTTTGCTGGAAATTGAAAAATCAATGGAGTGTATCCCATTTCGTAGAGTTGCTTCGTATACAATTTTAGCATCATGACAGAGTCATCAATGGCAACGATTTGTTTGCGTTTCTTTTCATTATCAGAGGAGGCAGTGGTTTTGATATTTTGAACAATTTCGTTTCTGCCTTTGGCAGTCAATATTTTCAGGAAATGATCCCGGATGGCTGGATTCGCCTTTTTCGCAAGGTAGTCAGAAGCCAGCTCAGGGAAAATATCCCAGTCAACAAGTTCTTCAAATACACAATCTGCTTCTGAATCGATAAACGCGGCAACAATCTTTTTTGAATCCGGATCTCCTGCTTTAATTAAATTTTTGAGCCCTGCAGTAAGGACATGGGTTAAATTGGTGTCAATTGCTTTGGCAGCCGCCAGACGTACCTGTTCATCCGGATCATTCAGACCATTTGCAAGACTGATAGCTGTTTTTGCGGATTTAATCTGTCCCAGTGCTTCATAGGCCCCGAATCGGACATTAGAGTTGGTCGGGTTCTGAAACAAAAGTTTCTGTATGGCGGATGCAGATGTTTTGTCACCGATTTTACCGAGAACCGTCAATGCATGTATCAGGGCATCTTCATTACTGGATTGAAGATTTTCCACAAGGCCGGGTACAGCTTTAGGGCCTATTTTTATGAGGCTTTCGATGGCCAGGCTTCTGATGTTTGAAAATTGTGAGGTAAGCATTTCACAGAGTTTTTCAATGGATAGCTTGCTCTGGATATCAGCAAGGCCATTGATAATTGATACATCCGTCCGGTTGTCTCCGGTAATTGCCTTTGATAATTGTTCGATTGCTGGAGGGGCCCCGATTTCAGACATGGCTGAAATCGCTGCCACCTTAAGAACCGGATCATCAGAATAAAGAAAGGGGATTAATATGGATATACATTCTTCTGCTCCGATCGCTCCAAGAGTTTTTATTGCTTCTTCAAGGATTTTTGGGATTTGGCTTGTTTTTGATATTTCAGATAAGGCAGGTATGGCTTCTCTCATTTTGAGGTCACCGGCAATTTTAATATAGGTTGACTGATTCGGGTGTTTGCGTTTGATGTATCGGACTATCATTTCTGGATTTCCATATGAAATTTCCAGAAGAAGATCATATATTTTTTGGTTGATCTGGTTTTGATTGCTTTTTATTTCACACAGGTAATCCAAAACAGGAAAAGCAATGTCATCATGGGATTTGCTGAGTTCATACAGCACCCGATTTTGTGTTTTCGGATTTACCTCAGCAAAAAATTGTACAAGTGCTTTTGCCTTGATAACATCTGACTGGTGGATACAAAAAATGATTTCCTGTATAAAATCTTTCTCATTGATTGTGGGCATAATGGCCTCTACTTCAGTTGATAAAAAACTGCACGCAAATATTTTTTGGGTTCAAACAGTTTGGTGTCATTCGTGAGCGATTCAGTTGCACCGATTAACAGATATCCGTCCGGTTCCAGAACTCCGGCTATTTTTTCATACAGTCTGGAACGTTCCTGAGGGTTGAAGTAGATTGCCACATTTCGGCAGAAAATAATATCAAATTTGCCCAATCCCATAAATGGCTGCATGAGGTTGATTTTTTTAAAAACAGCCATGGAGCGTATCTCATCTTGGATTCGCCAGTGGTCTCCATCTGGATTAAAATATTTACGGGCCTTTTCCGGAGGCAATCCCCTTGCAATTTCAAATTTATTATATTTCCCATAACTGGCCTGCGTTATGGCGGCATTTGAAATATCGGTTCCGAGAAGTTTGATTTCATACTTTGCAGGATTGAGGTAGAGTTCTTTCAAAACAATCGCAATGCTGTAAATCTCCTGTCCTGTTGAGCTTGCAGCGCTCCAGATCCTGATTTTAATGGGCATTCCCGGCTTGACTATTTTGCTCCGGGTATCGATAAGATCTGGAATGATTTTATGCTGAATCAATTCAAATGGCGCCTTGTCCCGGAAAAAATAGGTCTCATTGGTAGAGATTGCATCAATGATATTTTTTTCAATTGTTTTGGTTTGATCCATCCGTAATTTATGATAAAGTTCAGCAAAGGATTTGCAACCCAATTTCGTGAGAATCGGGTTCAGCCTGGTTTCAATCAGGTACTCTTTCCCGATTCCAAGCATGATACCGGATATATCAAGGATATATTTCGTAAATACTTTATATTCTTCAGGTGTGATTTTATACATCTGTTGGTTGCCTAGCGGGCCTTTTTGGCAACAGAATTAACGATTTCCTGTGCCATAATGTCTAGTGATACAACTGCATCTGCAAGGTCAGCTTCAATAATTTCTTTCGGCATTCCAAAAACTGTACAGGAATCTTCATCCTGTGCAATGATAAAGGCGCCATTTTTTTTCAGGAGTTTTGCTCCTTTACACCCATCTGCCCCCATCCCTGTCATAATGACACCAGTGGCTCTGCCGACATAGTGCTCTGCTATCGAACGAAAAAGATAATCAACCGAGGGTCTGCAACTGTTTTCCGGGGGATCATCTGTTATTCGGATAATTCGATTCATGCCATCAGCGCTGGCAACGATTTTCATGTGCTTTCCGCCAGGAGCGATCAATGCAGTATTTTTGGTCAGAATTTGCCCATCACGAGCTTCCCGAACAGGCAATGCGGATTTTGCATCCAGACTTTTGGCAAGGGATTCGGTGAAGATTGGAGGCATATGCTGAACAATGAGAATGGGTACGCCGATATCCGGGGGTATCATAGGCATCATTTTTGCCAAGGCATTGGGACCACCAGTAGAAATGCCAATCGCAACAATTTCAGATTTTGCACTGATTTGCCGGGTAACTTTCTTCATCCGCTGGGCAATGGTATCTTCGGAAACAATTTTTTTCTGGGGGGGAGGTGTGCTTTTTGTTTTTGATACGGAAGGAGCGTGCTTTCCACTGAGAATGTTTTGAATTTCCCTGCGTCTTTTGAAGGCCTTTAACATGGGTGTAAGGATTTTTTTTATTTCTTCCTTATTATCCGCCATTGTTCCGGAAAGTGGTTTTGGAATAAAATCAAAGGCGCCAAGCTCCAAAGCCCGGATTGTCATTTCTCCACCTTCCTGGGTTGATGTGCTTAACATCACGACCCCGATTTCAGGCCACTCTTCTTGAACATGAGTCAGAAAATCAAGACCATTCATTTCAGGCATTTCAATATCCAGTGTGATCAGGTCTGGTTTCAGCATCGGAATTTTATGGAGCGCGAGTTTGCCATTGCTCGCTGTGCCAACAACCTCAACATCAGAAAGTTCGGACAGGATATCTGTAACAATTTTTCGATATACAATGGTATCATCAACCACCATAACCTTTAATGGATTCATTTTGTTCATTTTATTTCAGATCCTGTTACAATAAATAATTCGGGGCAAAAAAAATAAAGATATATAAATGGGATTGAGTAGGGTTTTTTATCTTTATTCAATCAGGTCATGTAGCATATTTACTTGTCTTTCAGTACTTCTTCGATATCAAGTACTCCAATCAGACTTGTTTCTGTTTTGAAAACACCTTTGAAAAAACTGCCTTGAAGGCCGCCGATGTTTGCAGGCGCGGGTTCAATTTTATCGGATTCTGCCAGCATTACATCACTGATTCGATCCACCATAAAGCCGATGTGTTCATCTTTGGAGTCAATTATGATATTTCGGCTGTCTTTATTTTTCTGAATGGGCGAAAGACCCAGTTTTTTTCCCAGATCAACCACTGTGACGATTCTTCCTCTCAGATTCAACACCCCAATCACATAATCCGGTGCCTGCGGGACCCAGGTGGATTCCATGTTTCGATTGATTTCCTGTATGTTTAATATGTCAATCCCACAAAGAGCATCACCAATGAAAAAGGTCGCAAGCTCCAAAACTTTCTTTTTTTCCCCTTCAACGATGTTTCCCTGCATGATCGGCTCCTTGTGTGCAAAAAAGGAAAAACAAACGAATGTAAGTCAACGGGAAAACGGTTGTTCATTTTCCCAGACGTGTTTTTACAGCTTCAATCAATTTTTCACGATCCAGTTTAATTTGATAGTCATCAATTCCAACACGGGATCCTTTTTTAATGTCATCTTCATCGGCAAGAGATGTCAACGCAATAATCTGCAAGTGGGCAAAACGATGATCGCCTTTAACCTTGGCAGCAAGTTCAAACCCATCCATATTCGGCATTTCCAGATCCGTTAGAATAATATCGACTGAATCTGCATTTTGTTCCAGAAGATTCCATGCAACCTGTCCATCTTCGGCTTCTAATACACCATATCCGTCATCTTCAAGGAATCCTTTTACCTGATTTCGGAAAAAATCAGAGTCTTCTGCGAAGAGAACCAGCGGCTTGTCGATCGACGGTTTTGAAATATTTGGTTTTCCTTCAAACCATTCGGGATTGGTGAAGCGAACCAGTTCGTAAATATCGACCATAAGGGTTGTGTGGTTCCCGATGATTGTGGAGCCCATAATACCGGTTTGTTTCAAGGTTGTTTTATCTAAGTTCACAGCAACATCCATTGCATCGACTGGTGGAGTAACCATGAGTCCAACTTCTCTTCCTGCGAGGGTAAATACAATAACTTCCAGTTGACTGGCTTCAGGAAGTGGTTTTACATCTGCCACCTGATTCAGGGAAAAAAGTGGTAAACTGCCACCTCGATATTGAATTACTTTTTTGCCGCCTAAGTTTTCAATATTTGCGACTTTTATTCTTTCAATCCGTTCAACCATGGCCAATGGAACAGCACATTGTTCATCCTCCCCATTTCTGAAAAGAAGGAGAGCGGTTTTATCCCCTTTGTCTTGCTTTGCCTGAACCGAATCTTCCTGGGCCTTGTTGACACTATCTAACTTTTCACTGGAGGCCAGTTTAGCCATCTGCGCAAGTCCGGCAACATCAAGGATCAGGGCAACCTTGCCATCACCCATAATGGTTGCACCCGCATATCCCTGGCATCCTTTTAAGTGACGTCCCAATGGTTTAACCACAATCTCTTCAGAATCGCGAAGCTGATTGACAACCAGTCCATATTTAAAGGGACCGGCTGAAACAACTGCAATATTGATTGCGCTATTGATATTTCTTCTTCTTTCCGCAGTTTTTCTTTGAATGAATTCTTTTTCGTTCAATGTATCGGGTTCATGCTCATCCGCTGAAGGACTGTATTGCGATCGACGATCCGCGATATTCTCACGTCGATCGGAAGATTCTGCTTCATCTGAAGGGTCAATATAGACCTTATCAATCTCCAGAACCTTTGAAAGATTCAGAAGGGGAAGCAGATTGCCCCTTAGTCGAACCACTTCTGCATTACCGACTTTTTCAATCCGTTTTTTTATCTGTATGGCTGGAATCCGGAGGAGTTCATTCAGATTGACCTGGGGAATTGCATACCGCTCATTTCCTACCGATATGATCTGGCTGGGAATAATCGCCAGGGTCAGAGGCAGCTTAATCCGGATGACCGTTCCCTTGTTCACGACGGATTCAATATCAACAATTCCTCCCAGTTTATCGAGATTTGTTTTCACCACATCCATTCCAACACCTCTGCCAGAGATATCGGTAACCTGTTTGGCAGTGGAAAATCCAGGCAGAAAAATCAAGGCGATTTTTTCTTTTTCAGACAGGAGGTTGGCCTCCTGATCGGTGATGAGATTTTTTTTCAGCGCAGATGTTACCAGTTGGTTTCCATCAATGCCTTTACCATCATCTGTGATTTCGATGTTGACCTGTCCAGCTTCATGGAACGCCCTTAGTTTGATAATTCCAGTGGGATCTTTTCCCAGATTGTGACGTACGGATGGTGATTCAATTCCATGATCAACCGCATTCCGGACAAGGTGTGTCAAGGGGTCATTGATTGCTTCAATAATGGTTTTATCCAATTCAACATCTTTGCCTTCAATGAAAAGGGATATCTCTTTTCCGAGATCCTGCGCTAAATCCCTTACAACTCTTGGGAATTTATTAAAGACATTGGAAATTGACTGCATTCGGGTTTTCATGATCGCTTCCTGAAGCTCGGATGTTACCATGTCGATTCGCTGACCTGCAATTTCAAGTGTTCTCTTGTCTCTTAAGGTAATTCCCTGTAACAGTTGATTCCGGCTTAATACCAATTCACCTGCCAATGTCATCAGGTCGTCAAGAAGATCAACATTTACCCGTAATGATGTTTGAGTCGTGGCTTGTTTTGATAATGCGGATATTGTTTCCTTTGAATCCTCTTTTATAGGATCGGATATGGATATAGGGTCTGTTTTTGGAAGATATTCGTCGGAATTGTCTAATGATACAGGTGGAAGTTCAGCAAATGCTGGTTCATAGCTATCTGACATTTCCAATGATTTTTCCGCAAAAGTGTTTTCCTGAAAGCGTTCTTCACCTACAAGGGAACACATTTCCGAGGTTACAATATGGACATATTTTTCTTCAACATCAAAGAGAGCAATGACTATTTCACGCTCAATAACAGAAGCAAATAGAATATAAAAGGGAATCCGTGTCGGTATATCCTGATTGAGCGTTCCAACCGCTTCGATATCGATTTTTGATTGAATCATTTTTCCGCTGTTGATCAACGATGAGATCACATCCAGAGGTGTTTTCTTTTTTCTGTGGATATCATGGATCAGGTCATATTCCACAAGATAAATGGTCAT
>PNOB01000163.1 GCA_013824585.1 Desulfobacterium sp.
TACAGGTACCTCGAGCATCTGACAAGACAGCACCGGCAGCAGCAGCAGCAGCACTGGCCTCAATGACCGAACTGGGAATATCTTTCGGTCCCTGAAATACACCGCAGGCAAAGATTCCCGGTCTTGAAGTTTCCACTGGTTTAAATGGATCATTTTCAACAAAATGATATTTCCCCAAATCAACTTCCAATTTTTCAGCAAGCCGGATTGCATCACCGTCAATCTGAAGACCTACGGAAAGAACTACGATATCAAAAATTTCTTCACAGATTGCTCCGGATTCATCTGCATATCGAATCCGAAGATCATTGGTTTCCCTTATTTCATGAATCGTATGGATTCTCGCCTTGACGAACCGGACACCGGCCTTTTCTTTTGCCCGATCATAATATTTTTCATAATCTTTACCAAAGGTACGGATATCCATATTAAAAATGGTACACGCGAGATCCCCTGCAGAATGCTCTTTGGCAATCATCGCATCCTTTATCGCATACATGCAGCAAACCGAAGAGCAATATCCGTTTCCACATTTGTTATTATCTCTTGATCCGATACACTGAAGCCATGCGATCTTTTTCGGTTCCTTATTGTCAGAGGGACGTACAAGGTGACCCATCGTTGGCCCGGAAGCGCTTAAATATCTTTCAAATTCCAGACTTGTCAGTATGTTCTGATTCCCCTTATGGTGATAAAATTCCTCCAATCCTGAAGGGTCATACGGTTTGCTACCGGCTGCAATGATCACAGATCCAATTTCAAGTTCCCTGAACTGAACTTTCTGATTATGATCAACAGCATTTGCAAGACAAACTTCAACACACTGGTAGCATTCTGAACAATAACCGCAATTCAGACAGCGCTCTGCTTCTTTTTGTCCGGATATTTCATCAAAGCCAAGTTCCACTTCATTAAAATTACCGATACGTTCTTCAATCGGAAGCTCATTCTGTTTCAATCTTGCCTGAATCGGCTGACCTTCCGGTATGGGTCTGTATACTGGATTTTCATTAACCACCGGCTCCCGACCCTCCGCCATATCTGCGCCATCCAGAAACCTAACAATGGATTCAGCCGCTTCTTTGCCTGCTGCGATTGCGCCTATCGCTATCCACGGACCGGTCTGAAGATCACCTCCGGCAAAAACACCTTCCCGTTCCGTTGCGTAAGTGACTGTATTCACCTCAGCGGTTCCCCAACGGGAAAAAGTCAAACCCGTTACATCCTCAAGGGCAGACAAATCGGGTCTCTGACCGATCGCCGGAATAATCTGATCAACCGCAAGATCATATTCGCTCCCGGGTATTGGAACCGGCCTTTTCCGGCCAGATGAATCCGGTTCACTCAGTTCCATCCGGATACATCGAAGTCCCGATACCTTGCCCTGTTTCACAACAATTTCCTGCGGTGCGGACAAATAGGTTATCTTAACGCCCTCTTCCTCTGCCGCATGAATCTCTTCTTCCCATGCAGGCATTTCCGATCTGGTTCTCCGATATACAATCGTAACCTCTTCCGCACCCATACGAATTGCGGAACGGGAGACATCAATGGCAACATTTCCTCCGCCGATAATGGCTACCTTTTTCCCAACATCCGCCGTACCGGTAAGGTTTACTTCCTTTAAAAATTCAACTCCCTGACGAACACCTTCTGCTTTTTCCCCTGGTATGCCCAATTCAATTCCCTTATGGGCTCCGGTAGCCAGATATACCGCTTTGTAGCCTCCATCCAGGAGACTATCAACACTCATGTCCGGGCCAAGTGGTGTATTGGTTTTAATCTCCACACCCAGATTGGTGATTACCTCAATTTCCCGATCAAGGACAGAAGGTGGCAGACGGTGATCCGGAATCCCTACCCTCAGCATCCCCCCAGATACAGGCATGGATTCAAAAATTGTTGATTTGATGCCTCTGCGTGCCAGATGATATGCCGCAGATAGTCCTGCCGGACCAGAGCCAATAATTGCCACTTTTTCTTTTCTCGAAGGAAGGCATTCAATCTTAACCTTTCTGGGATCGAACTGATCCGCTGCAAGTCTTTTCAATTTACATATTGCTACAGGTGTTTCCACCTCGCAACGTCGACAGGCATCTTCGCATCCATGTGGACAAATTCTCCCAAGAACACCGGGAAGCGGAAGATCTTCCATGATAATTTTTAATGCTTCTTCATATTTTCCCTGCTTCACCATCTGGACATAGCCCTGAACATTGATACCAGCAGGGCATGCAAGCCTACAGGGTGCATTGTCTTTTTTGTCAATGGCAAAGGCTCCGGGTATGGCCTGGGCATATCTCTTGTAAGCTGCTTTTTTTACCGAAAGCCCCTCGTCATATTCATTCGGAAGAATCACCGGGCATACTTTACCGCACTCGCCACAACTTGTACACTTTGATAAGTCAATAAAACGGGGATTTTGTTTTACAAGTGCCTTAAAGTTACCACTCCCACCCTCCAGACTCTCAAGTTCACTGTTTGTTAATAACTCAATGTTAATATGCCGGCCGACCTCGACCAGTTTCGGAGAGATAATTCACATGGCACAATCGTTTGTGGGAAAGGTTTTATCAAGCTGGGACATCAGCCCACCGATGGCGGATGACTTTTCAACGAGATAAACATAATATCCTGAGTTTGCGAGATCTAGGGCTGACTGCATTCCAGCGATGCCACTGCCCACAATCATTACAGATCCAATGACTTTCTTGGTCATATAACCCCTCCATATACCGCTTTAGAAATGGTTGAGAAGGTTTTTCTCGATCAAAATACATTGTTCTTTTTGTACATGGTTCTACTCATCAAATAAAATTTTTGTCAACCCAAATCTGTTGCTTTACACAGACTTTAACTCTGACATTGTCGTAATAAAGGGTTCTTAAAGATACAATACATTTTTACCTTGAAACGGGGAGTCGGGCCATGATACGCTTCTGTAATTGATATAAAAGGGAGAAGAGTATTGACTAATCCATCGGTCATCATGAATATCGCGCTCATCGGTGGCGGGACATTCTGCAATGATTTTCTGACCAAATCCGCATTTGAATACCGCCATGAAATTGAAGCAAAAATTATCGCTGTTGCAGATCCTGATCCCTCGGCACCGGGTATTGTATTGGCAAAAAAAATCGGTCTGAAAACAGAAACCGATTACCACCAGTTGTATTCGACCACTTATGATATCCAGCTCCTGATCCTCATGACACCTGAAGCAAAAGTTTTAGAAGATGTCCTGGCAACAAAACCCGGGCATATCCGATTAATTTCCTATCAAACCTTTGAGATACTTTGGACCGCCATCAGCCTTGAAGAAAAAAAATTAAGAGCAAGAACAAAAGAGATTGAAACAATTATTGATGGGATTCGCGATTTTATTCTTGTGTTAACACCGGACATGAAGGTTGTTGAAGTCAACCAGGCTTTTCTCCAAAAGACAGGCTACAGCCGAAAGAATGTCATCGGAAAATACTGTTTCCAGATCTACCACAAACTAGACCATCCCTGTGATGAAAAAACGATCGACTGTCCTCTGAAGGATGTTATCAAAAACAAGCGACAAAATCGGCAAATTCAAACCCGAATGATGCCAAATATGGAAAAAAGGTACTATGAAGTCAATATCTATCCCATCTGGGAAAAAGATGGAGAGATTGCTAAATTCATCCATATCAGCAAAGACATCACAGAACATAAACAAGAAGAAGATGAAATTACGAGAAGACTGGAGGAGATGGTTAATGACCGGACCAGGCAGCTCAAGGAAACACACACGAAACTGCTTCATCAGGATAAAATGGCCTCTCTTGGGAAACTTGCAGCTTCTGTCGTCCATGAAATCAACAATCCGATTGCCGGAATTTTGAATCTGATCCTTCTCATAAAAAGAATCATCGTCGAAGATGGTTTCACGAATAAAGATTCAGTCCTGTTTCAAAATTACCTGACTTTAATGGAAACCGAAACAAGACGCACAAGCAGAATCGTTTCTAACCTTTTAACCTTTTCCCGGCAGTCCAAAATGGAGCTGAAAAGCGTTGATATCAACAAGCTTATTGAAAAAACCCTATTCCTCAATTCAAATCTCCTTAAAATCGACAACGCCCGTATTGAAACCAAACTGGATCCGAATCTGCCAAAAATAATCGGTTCAGAAGATCAAATTCTCCAGGTTTTCATGAACATCATTTCAAACGCTGCCGAAGCGATAGAGGCTGTCGGAGGTGGACTGCTATGCATAGAAACAAATCATTCTTTGAAAAACAACTCAGTGAATGCCGTATTCACGGATACCGGTTCAGGAATACCCCGTGAAAACCTTACAAAATTATTTGAACCTTTTTTTACTACAAAAAAACAAGGAAAAGGTGTCGGGCTCGGTTTATCTGTTGCTTACGGTATCATACAGGAACATGGAGGCAGTATTAGCGTGGAATCCACAAAAGCCAATGGAACAAGCTTTACAATTGAACTTCCTATTGACTCCGTATCCACTCTGAAAAAATAGAATGGAGGTTTTTCAATGAGCAGTATAAAAATCCTTATTGTTGATGATGAACTCATCATGAGAGAATCTTTAGCTGGCTGGCTTGAGCGGGACGGTCATATCGTTGAAAAGGCTGAGAGCGGCGAAGAGGCGCTTGAAAAAATAAAAAAAACACGTTTTGATATTCTTCTGCTTGACATTAAAATGGGAGGAATCAGCGGACTTGAAGTGTTAAAAACCATTAAAGAAAATGACTCGGATATTGAGGTGGTTATGATAACTGCCTATGGTTCTATTCCAACCGCGATAGAAGCTATCAAAAACGGCGCCTTTGACTATTTATTAAAACCCTTTGATCCGATCGAGCTTGGCATAATAATTGATAAAATCATTAAGCATCAAGCCCAGGAACGGGAAAACCTATATTTAAAAGCACAACATAAGGATAGAACCCGATTTGAAAGCTTGATTGGACAATCGCCTCCTATGCAACAGGTTTTCAACCTTGTTCAGGATATTGCTCCAGTGGAATCCACCGTATTGATTCTTGGCGAAACCGGTACCGGAAAAGGACTAGCCGCAAAAGCAATCCATACTGCCAGTCCGCTTTCGGAAGGGCCATTTGTTGTTGTAAACTGCGGGGCTATACCAGAACATCTTATGGAGACTGAACTATTCGGTCACCAAAAAGGTGCTTTTACCGATGCTAGCGAAACCAAGAAAGGAAGGCTTGAGCTTGCACATGGCGGTACCATTTTTTTAGATGAAATTGGAGAAATCAGCATGAGAATGCAGATTGATCTACTACGGGTTCTGGAGGATAGAGTGTTCTATCGAGTCGGTGGAACACAGCCAATTCGTGTTGATTTCAGAGTGATTGCCGCAACAAATCAAAATCTTGAAGCCCTTATAGAGAAAGGAATATTCAGAGAGGATCTTTACTATCGATTGAATGTTATTTCATTTACAATGCCGCCGCTGCGAAAACGAAAAGAAGACCTACCGCTTCTTGCCAACCATTTTCTGCGTCGTTTCTCACAGGAAACCAAAAAACAGATCGATAAAATCAGCCGCGAAGCAATGGATGAGATTATGGTTTACGAATGGCCAGGCAATGTCAGGGAACTTGAAAATGCCATTGAGCGTGCCGTTGTTATCGGAAAACATCGCAGTATTCAACCCAATGATTTGCCGCTTTTCAAGAATCACTGTCATGAACTATCCGGAGGTACCTCTTTAAAAGATATCGAGAAAGCGCATATTGTTAAAATCCTGTCTGACAACAACTGGAACATATCAAAAAGCGCTAAAATTTTAAGTGTCGACCGATCTACTTTATACAATAAAATAAAAACTTATCAGATTCAAAAAACAAGTTGAAAAGCCACTCGGAACATTTCATCATCCTCTCGCCTATTGGAGAAATAGAGGTTTCTTTATTATCCGCCATCGCACATAGCATAAAGCGTATTTTTGGCTTTCCGACTCAAATATCTTCTCTGTTTTCTGATATCTCGTTTGCATATGACAACAATCGAAACCAATACAATTCAACACAAATTCTCAACCAATTGTCAACCTTTCTGCCCGAAAATGCATCTAAAATCCTTGCCATCACAGACGTTGATTTATTCATTCCGATTTTAACATATGTTTATGGAGAAGCCCAATTGGGAGGAATATCTGCGATCCTGTCTGTCCATCGGTTAACCGAATCCACACCATTAATAAACTCAGATGCGATTATCTCTGAAAGAATATGCAAAGAAGCGATTCACGAAATCGGGCATATTTTTAATCTGAAACATTGCAAAGATCCGGCTTGTATCATGCATTACTGTCGTTGTATTGGAGATGTTGATTGTAAATCCGATCAACTCTGCCGGTACTGTCAAATCCTTTTAACAGATGAGTTGGTAAAATATAAAAAAGTGAACAATTGTGATTGATTATGAATAGACAGCAGAAATGACTATTTTTTTTCATCCCCTGAACCAGTGAAAAGATCCATGAATGACTTCAACTGAAAGTTATCTTTCATAGGATTTGATTTGATTCCAGATAAATCCATGCTCAAATCAATCCATTTTTTAAACTGCTCTTCAAACATACCCCTTGCTTTTATATAGTTCTGAATGGACGGATGAAAATGTTTTTCAAAAAATTCCCCCAGCAAATTATCGCCATACTGAATAATCAGATGCAGTACCGGTGAAGGTAAAAGCGCATTTTTATTTTTCACTTCCTCAAGAACAATCTGGGTTAAAATAAAATTGGTGACATCCTCTTTGGTTTTGGCATCCCTGACCTCAACCTGTGTGCCTTCACGGATCATCTCCGCGACCTGGTTCAATGTGATGTACCTGCTTTTTTCAGTATCATATAAACGCCGATTTGCATATTTTTTAATCAATACCCTTTCAGACATATCTATCTCCTGACAATGACAATACCAAAGAGCTAATTTCAAAAGTCTGTTGTTGTAGTTCCGGCGAAAACTAGACACGCAGTGAAGTGTAACGCTATCCAGTATTTTCGGCTCTTTTCTGGGCACCGACTTTCGCCGGTGTGACGCTTTTTAATAGTTTTGAAATTAGCTCCAAATAAAATCATGATGGAGATATCATACCGATCAATTTCAGATCATGCAATAGGGTATTCAGGCAAACGCTTTCACAAAAACTTTGTTATCAACCGTTCCCATGATGATTCAGGCAGATTTCCGTAGATGTCATGCCCCAATTGCCCACCATCAGCCGCCAGAGGTCCTTTTTCAGCTTCGATAAACTGATATAATGCATCAATCTCCTCTGAAAGAAACGACTCCGCCTCATCCCCGATCATCAAGGATTTCAAATTCTCTCGCAGGTTATCCGTGTGTATCCTCATCACCCAGCCATCCGTATATGAGGTGTGCCCCTTTTTTTTAACTGAAGACAACATATCCGGATTCAACGCTGTCACGATTCCGGAAACCGGAGAAACAACCGCTGCCTCTTTATTTCCACGCCGCAAGTGGATACTCTTGTTTCCCTGAGAAACTACCTTTCCCAAGAGCGGCGCTTTTATTTCATCAAGAGGGCCTAACATCCGTAACGAAAAATCATCCATCCCGACCCGGACTTCTGAATCCTCCTCCACCTTGATCCAGGCATGCCCGCGATGAAGATAGTATCCTTGGGGAATTTTAAAACCATGAATATCCGTGACATCTATGGGTGTAACAACAGCATGGACAACATGCTGGTCATCAAAATATTGATCAAACTCACAATTCCCGCACTGATATTCATTGATACAGGTTCGGAATTGAATCCTCCCTTTCATGGAATGAAGACAGGGCCTTTTACCTGGAGGTTTTTCTCGCATTTTTTCCTTCCAGAAGACAATCCTGCCACCTCGGCTTTTCAATGTCAGACCCTGTTTTCGAAACCTCCTGTTTTTTTCCGAAACTCTCGTCATCGCTTTATCAAATTGACAGGATACGCATTGAAAATCGGAATGGCATATCTTGTGCTGAACCACCCCAGCCTGCGTCCATAAGCATTCAAAAAACCTATTTTTCATATCTTTGTTTATCGATAGACCCTTCATCTTTTCCTCCTGACAAAATTCAGGCTGTTCATTTCATTCAATTCAAAAAATACCGATCAGGTTTTTAAAAAGGTTTTCGCAAGATTCGTCCATCCGAGTTCGGGTAATGCGCCAAAAATATCATCTGCCAGGTACCCGCCATCAACTGCAAGGGGGCCGGCAACAGCTTCAATCATCTTTTCCAACGTGTCAATTTCTCCATTCATCCAGTCCAAGCTCTCCGTATCTTTCATCAACTGCTTCATTGTTTTATTGATATCCGCTGTCCTCACAGCAAACAACCACCCTTTTTCAAATGGTTCCCGGTTGGTAATCTCTGGATTTTCTCTTACGTTTGGATTCACCTCTGTTATTACGCCATCTATCGGGGAAAGAACATCTGCAACATTCCCCTTCCGATTGATTCCCCAACCGGGCACACCATGATTCAGCTCCTTACCCATCAAAGGCAAATCAAATGCATCTGCTTTTCCAAAAAGTTTCATGGAAAAATCATCAAGACCAACCCGAATAAAACCACCACTTTCTACCCTGGCCCAGGTATGACCATTGTGGAAAGAATACCCAACCGGAAGTTTTATTCCACGGATCTCATTTGTTTCAAAAGGACTGCTACCGATTTTAGATGACAAAATATCTTCAAAATATTGATCAAAATCACATGTTCCGCATTGATAATTATATGCACATGCCCGATTTTCAATCCTGTGTGTAAGGCTGTGACGGCAAATACGATCAAGTGAAGACCTTCTTCGCATGGCATCCTGCCAACTGATCTGTTTTCCGCTATCCACTTTTTTCTGCATCCCAAAGTCGTACTTACAAGTGGTACAGTCATAAAAATTATTGCAACTTTTAAATTTTACAGCCCCTGTCTGCATCCAAACACATGGATTCTGGTTCGCTGAACCTTTGTCAGGAGACACCGTCCAGACTTGACCACCAAGAACCGCTTTGTTCCCCTTTCCATTTTCAAGATCAGATTTCATTCCCCTTGTGTAGGTTGAACCATATCCCAATCTGCTTCTTTGTTTATCATTTGTTTCTTGTGTCATGTCCCTGCTCCTTTGTTGTAAGTTAATCGCCAAATCCGATCTTCTACCTCCAAACAGAGCAAGGGATATGCCATTGACGGAAAGTGACCCTTAAACAGTGCGCAACAACTTGTTTATAAAAACAATTTTTATATTTGGCAGGGTTGAAGCCAACTTGCTCCAAACTCAATGAGTGTAGTAATATGCATCAAAACAATTTCCTGTACGCATGTTAAACTATAGAAATATCCAATTTTCATAATTATTTTAAATAATTAAAATAATGTGGTGTTTCTCAACATGCTCGTCTAATTATTCTACAGTCTCAAGTCAAAAGCCTTAAAAAAGCCGGATCAACATGACAAAACAGAATAAGCTGTGGATGATGCTCGAAATATTTTGTATAATTTGTCCCCAAAATTCTTGGCTTTAAATTTTATGAATATAATAATGGATTTCAACGATGAAT
>PNOB01000164.1 GCA_013824585.1 Desulfobacterium sp.
CTTTGGACGGTGATCTGACCTCCCATCATTTCGGTCAAACTCCTGCATATCGCCAAACCCAGCCCGGTACCACCGTAACGCCTTTCATCCTGACCCGGTGTTTGGGTAAAATGTTCAAAAATATGCTCTATAGCATCCTCAGGGATACCGATACCGGTATCGGTAACGGTTATTTCCAGATCAATCTGATCCGGGGAATGATGGCCGGTTTGAACGACATTAATTGTAATCTCACCGTGATCCGTAAATTTTATTGCATTGCTGATAAGATTATAAAGCACTTGCCGCAACCGGTTTCCATCAATTACAATACCGCTGACCTCCTTCTCCTCCGGTAACTTTACAACCAGTCTCAACCTTTTCTCATTAGCCTGCATGTAAAAGGTCTGATAAATATCATGAAAAAAACTTTTCAGATGAACCGGTTCGTAATGCAGACTCATTTTGCCGGCCTCGATTTTGGAAATATCCAGAATATCGTCAATCAACGTAACCAGGTTTTTACCGCTGACTTTAATTGACTTCAAATAATGAAGTTGTGTCGCATCATTGACCGATGCTTCCAATAGATTGGAAAATCCCATGATTGCGTTGATCGGCGTACGAATTTCATGGCTCATCTTGGCTAAAAATTCACTTTTGGCCTGATTGGCTGCTTCTGCGGCTTCACGCGCTCTCTCCGCTCGTTCGCGTTTGATATGTTCACTGATATCAACAATTGATCCCTCATAGTAAAGCAGTGAGCCCTTCTCATCATAAATCGCCCGGATAGAGGTGGAGACATCCAGAATCCTGCCATCTTTCTGCCTGACCTGTGTTTCAAAACCGGCGATATGGCCGAGGCTTTTCAATTGTTGATATTTTTCCTGAACCCCATCAATGTTGACGATAGACTTTCTTAAAGCATGTACATCGGCAGCCAGCAGTTCTTGTTCGGAAGAATACCCCAAAAGCCTGACCAATGCCGGATTTACGGTTATAAATTGTTCGGTGGCCGGATCAATCTGAAACAGTCCCTCAAATGCATTTTCAAAAATCCCCCTGAAGGTTTCCTCAGCCTTTTTTAATGCCATCTGACTCTGATTAAGCTTCCGTGACATCTGGTTAAAGGCACGCCCGACTTCACCGATTTCATCTTTCGCATCCATTTCTACGGTTTGCCCCAGATGTCCCCGCTGTAACCCTTCGATTGCTTTATGAAGCAAACCGATCGGACGGATAACCGAACGTGACAGGATAAAATTCAACAGACCCAGCATGAGAACCAATGTCGCGGCTACAAAACCAAACAGGACAAAATTGAAGGTACGCCTTTCTCTGTCCAATTCAGCAAAATCATAAAAAATACGGATAAAACCGATCTTTTCACCGATCACCTGGATCATGGTGGCATACTCACCGACTGATCGCCCTTTCAGATCCAGGCGTCTGAACTGAGCAGAAGTAGACAGCCGCACGATTTCATCGGTGGTTAAGTTATGGGAAAACTGATCATCCGTAGCCAATACCAATTTGCCCTCCGGACCGAGTACACTGACAGCGATGATTCCATCAACCTTGGTCAAATCTCCAAGGGTTGCCCTCAAGGCTCTTTGTTGTTTGGCGAACAATTCATTTGCCAGCGTTTCCCTCTGCTGCTGATACACGCTATCCAGCAGCAGATGAACCTTTTTCACAAATCCTGCCTGGCGTCGGCGTTCTAAAGGATACAAAACCGATATAGTAATAAGAACAAACAGAACCGCTGTCAAAAGCAGGGCCAGATTGATTTTAAATTGCAGCCGTTGAGTGTTGAATCGCTTCATGATTTGACAAGTTGAGATAAAAGGTTACTGCTCCGGATTGAGGGTTTGTAAATAATATGCGCGGCCGTTCTTGATTTCCATTATCACGGCACTTTTGACAGGATCACCATCGGCATTAAAGCTGATCTTACCGGTTACCCCCTGAAAATTCTTGGTATGTGCCAGGGCATTTCTGACCTGGATACGATCCGTCATCCCGGCGCTCCTTATTGCATGGGCCAGAACCATCATTGCATCATAAGACAGGGCCGACCCCACACCAAAACCTTCGCGTTGTCTATAGCGACTGACAAATTGTCTGGAATTGTTTTCTGTACTGTCAGCAGACCAATGGGAACAAAAATATCCCCTTTTCAATTGATTGCCGCCTTTTGTAAAAAAACTGTCTACGATCCAGCCATCCCCCCCCAAAGGGATAGAGCGGACACCATTATTCTGCATAAGTTTGGCAATATGACCGGTTTCATCATGTCCTGTAAAAAAAGCTACATCCGCGTTAGCCTTGCGGGCGGCCGCTATCTGTCCATCCAAATTCTGAACATTGGATTTATATTCAATCTCTTTTATCATAACACCATTCAATAATTTAAAATTGCGGATGAAGATTTCCGATAGACCAGTGCTGTAATCGTCATCGAGCTTGGTAAATAAAATTGCTGTTTTGGCTTTCAGGTGCTGCCTTGCAAAACGTGCCATTACTTCACCCTGGAATCGGTCGGTAAAGCACACTCGGAATATGTATGATCCGATGAGCGTCACCTCCGGATTTGTCGACTGACAGGATATCATGGGTATACCAAAATTTTGGGCAACTTTTGCAATCGGAATGGAGTGGGAACTCCATGCAGAGCCTATGATGGCAACTACGTTTTCTTTCTCGGCTTTTTCAGCGGCAACACTCGACCCGATTGGCGTACTTAAATTATCAATGAGAATCAAATTGATCTTCCGGCCGATCAATCCACCCGAGGCGTTGATTTCATCAACGGCCCACTTCACGCCGTTTACAGGCCCGGCATGCGCTTCGGCTGCCAGACCGGATAAGGCATAGATGGCGGCAACATTTATCACATCCTCTGCCTGGGCAATGGATGTTGTTGAGAATGCAATCAACATCGCCATAATCCATAAAATGGTTTTCATAACGCATCCTCCCTTGGGAAATGTGACGTCTTGATCTTGAATTTTGACTTGTTACAAGCTTGTCAAGGTTGTATTGATTTTAAATACTGAAAAGCACCATTTTCATACTTTAAGATAATAATTTCCTTGTGCTGCGGATCACCATTGCGATCAAAATTGATCAATCCTGTGGCACCTTCAAAATTGGATGTCGCGGCCAGTTGATCCCGAATTTTGCTTTTATCCATGCATGCACACCGCCTGATGGCGTCTGCCAGCAGCATTACGGCATCATAAGCCAGTGGTGCGCTGTAGTTTTCAATATCCTTGTTTAAATGTCGCCGATAAACTTCCTTAAGATGCACACTCTTTTTAAAAGGTACTCCCGGATGCCAGGGGGCGCTCTGATAACTTCCCTCTAATGCATTGCCAGCAACCTTATCAATTTCATCCCAGGCATCACCACCCAAAAAAGTGGAACGGATGCCCATGGCCACGGCCTGTTTGATCAGCAAACCACTGTCGATGGTATATCCAGGCACATATATGACATCCGGTTGCAAGGCTTTAGCGGATTTCAGTATTTCTGTAAAATCAACTGCCTTGCCACGATAATCGTTATTGGCCAGAATCCGGCCGCCATTACCTGTAAAAGCTTTTGAAAAGAATTCCGTCAGCGTTATACTATATGTTTCATTAATGTTTTGCATAACAACCGCTGTACGCGCCCCCAGTGATTCATAGGCGAATTTAGCCATGGCCTGGCCTTGAAAGGAATCTAAAAAGCAGGCACGAAAAATATAGTTCCCCACCAGGGTTACCGCCGGGTTGGTAGACCCGGGACTTATCATAGGAATGCCGGCTTCCTGCAGCAAGGGTGCCATCGCCAATGAGTGGGAACTCCAATGGGCACCGATCACGGCCGTAACATCGTCTTTGATTGCTTTTTGGGCGGCAATGACCGAACCAATCGCAGTACTCTGATTATCATATATTATAAGTTCGACTTTCCGCCCGATAATACCGCCTTTTTGATTGAGTTCATCAACCGCAAGCTGCGTCATGACGATTAACGGTTCATTATGTGTGGCAGCGATTCCGGATTTTGAAAAAATCGCGCCAATCCGAATGGGTTGAACTGCATAAGCCAAATCATCCGTTAACATGATCAGGAACAAGGCCAAACTTGCGAATACTATTTTTTGAATAATATGCAATGAGACATTACCATGCATGGTTTGCTCCTTTATCTTTGTGCCGCTGACTTCCCGGAATCCAATGAAAGGTATGTAAGATGCTAGCCTTTTTACTTGAGGGGGTACAATTTTTTCAATAAAAATAATGCCATAAGAAAGATTTTCTGTCAATCATAATATGTGGTATCGCTAAAATCGATACTTTCCTGCTGCAATCTTCTGATAAAGTTCCGTATCCAATGAAGTGTATTGTTTTTCTCCCGGAAGCAGAACAAAAATTGGTTCAGCAAGCATGCTGGGATCAAATCCCTCTTTGTGGAGCAAGGCCTTCTTAACCTTAAAGGTCGGTGTTATCTCGATCTCCTTTTTAAAGCGAATAAATTTGGGAATCGCGTAGGCAGGCAAAACCTTGTGTAGTGTTTCAGCCAGTTGTTTTAGATCAAAAGATTCCTCCGGGACAGAGGGAATGATCGCGGCCATTCCCGCTCTGCCATCCGTACCCGGGATCTTCACCCCGTAGACCGCGGCCTGCTCGACGTGATCCAGCGAATTGATCGTCTCCTCAATTTCTGTTGTAGAAACATTTTCGCCTTTCCATCGAAAAGTATCTCCCAACCGATCACTGAACTGAATGTGTTTGTATCCCAGATCACGCACAAAATCCCCAGTATTGAGCCAGGCATCTCCCTGTTTGAACACATTCCTCCAGATTTTCTGTTCCGATGCTTTAGGATCTGTATATCCTTGAAAAGGAACTTTTTCCGATATCTCTCCCAGTAAAATCCCGGATTCCCCTTTTTTCACCCGCTGCATCAGACCCTTCTTATCCAGAATCGGTTTTTCATTATCAATATCATATTTAACAATGGCATAGGGTGTCAGACACATGCCGACAGTATTGTCGATATTAAACAGATTGACAAAAGCAAAACCAAACTCGGTGGCGCCATAGAGTTCGCAAATCTGCTGAATAGCAAACCGGGATTTGAACGCTTTCCATATATCCGGACGGAGTCCGTTCCCGATACATTTTTTCATGGGGTTGAATTTGTCATCCGGATTTTGAGGCTGGTTCAGCAGATAACGGCACAACTCTCCGATATAAACAAAGGCTGTGGCATGATATTTTTCTGCATCCTTCCAGAATTCACGGGCAGAGAATTTCCGGCGAATGGCAAACGCCGATCCCATAGAGGTTGCCACTGTCCAGCCCACACAAAAACCAGTTGTATGAAATAGAGGAAGCGGGCAGTACAATACATCATCAGGTTTCATGTTCATCAGCAGTCTTCCGAGACCAAACATGGCCGAAACCCAGCGCCGGTTTCCCATGATGGCAGCTTTGGGCATCCCGGTTGTGCCGGATGTAAAAATATAGCAGATGGGGTCTTTTGCTTGTATCGTACCGGTGGTTGAAGGATTTTGGGTAGGCATACCTGAAGCAGCATGTGTCAAATCAATATAGCCTTCGGGTGCGGGGCATTGACCACTATCCGGCACAAAATACAATGTTTCTTCTCCACTCAGTTTCAGATCATTCTTTACAGCTTCAAAGGCATCGATCAATTCTTCGCCAATAACAAACCTCAATCCTTTTATCAGGCTGATGCTATGCAGCAAAACACGATCCCGCTGATTTGTATTGATCAGGGAAGAGATGGCCCCAATTTTTGCAAGCGCACCGGCTACCATTAAAAACTCAGGACGATTCTCCAGCATGACGACCACGGATTCGCCTTTTTGTATACCCATGGATAAGAAGTAATGGCAGTACCGATTGACAGCGTCATTGAATTCCCTGTGGGTGATACGTTTATTATCACAAAGGATGGCCGGCCTGTCCGGATACAGCCTGGCATTTTCTTCAAGCTTCCAGCCAAGAGACAGATAATCTTCGTCCGATACATGAAGCGCTGACTTGATTGCATTGACCACGGACGGCAACCGGACGAGTTTGGAAACGATTCCTGGAATCAAACTTCCAAATGTGACCAGGCCCTGCTTATTCGATACTGCTGCCATTTATCCTCCTTGTTTTACAGAATCATTTTGGAAATCACTTCCTTCATAATTTCCGATGTTCCTCCGCCAATGGACAGAATCCGGTTGTCCCGGTACAATCTCTCCACCACATACTCCCTTGTAAATCCATATCCCCCAAAAAGCTGAACCGCATCAAAGGTAACCCTGTCGCTTACGCTTGTGGCAAAATTCTTGGCCATGGACACCTCCTTGACCTGATCGACGCCTGCATTCATTTTCGCAGCAACCCGGTAGGTGAACTCACTGCTTGCCTCCACCAGAGTCGCCATCTCCGCCAGCTTATGCCGTGTCACCTGGAATCCTGTCAGTTTTTTCCCGAATGCCTCTCTTTGTTTTGCATACTTTATGGCTTCTTCAAGGGCAATCCGGGCAGTCATATTGGCCATGATGCAGATAGCAAGCCTTTCACTCTGAAAATTCTCCATAATCATATAAAACCCATGATTTTCCTTGCCTATCAAGTTTGCTTTCGGAACCCTGCAATTGTCGAAAAAGATTTCTGCTGTATCCGAAACCCACCAACCGGTTTTCTGAAGCTTTTTCCCGACCGCGTAACCCGGTGTGCTGGATTCAATCACCAGAAAACTGATGCCGCTATAACCTTCCCCTCCGGTTCTGACAGCCGTAGTTAACTGATCCGCCCTGACGCCGCTTGTGATAAAGGTTTTGCTTCCATTTACAATATAGTCATTCCCTTCCGGAACCGCCGTGGTCTTTAGATTGGCCACATCTGAACCGCCTCCGGGTTCGGTTATACCCAGTGCTGCAATTCTTTTTCCAGCCAGAACCGGTTTGACAAACCGCTCCTGTTGCTCCGGTGTCCCGTGCCGCACAAGCGGAGGAAGAGCGATATCCAGGGAACCAATACCGGCAACCAGCCCGGCAGACCCGGATCGCATCATTTCTTCGGTATATGCAATCTTCATAAAAAGGTCTCCGGGTGTCCCGCCCAGCTCGTCCGGATATCCGATTCCAAGGAATCCAAGATCCGCCATCTTTGGATACAACTCTTTTGGAAACTCACAAGCCTCCTCCCATTCATTGATATTGGGAAGAATTTCTTTTTTCACAAACTCCCGCACAGCTTTTCGAATCAACTGATGCTCTTTCCCGAAATACTCCTGTAACAAACCGTCCCTTGCCTTTTCTATGCTCACAAGCTTTCCTCCGATCAATCGCTTAATAAACGCTGTGCAAACTCCATTGGATCATTATTTTTTCTTCAGCCATTGTTTAAATTTAAATGTTTCAAAGACAATGATGACCTTGAACAGAAAAGGCAGATATCCATTTATGATATTCAGACTCTGGAACAGCTTTGAAGGAAATATGGAATTCTTTCCTTTGATCAGACCCTTCACAATTGAGCCTGCAACCTTTTCAGGGGTTTGAGACGGCCAGGGTATTGGTGTTTTTTCTCCAGCTTGCTCAAAAAATTTCGTCCGGGTAGCAATGGGGTAGATCATCTGAATCTTCTGACCGCGTGAAAGTTCACACCGATACCCGGTTGCAAATCCGTGAAGAGCAGCTTTGGTGGATGCATACAGTGTATATCCAGGATAGGAAAGAAAACTCATGGCACTGGCTGTAATGGCTACCTGAAATGGATTTTTCCCGTGGAGCGCCTTCATTTTTTCCGCAATATAAATGGCGGAAAACACATTGGTCTGATAAATTTTTGCAATCTCTTCCCAATCCGGCCCTGCAATCTCACCGTAATAGGCAAAACCGGCATTACAGATAAACAGGTCAATGGACTTAAACTGCTTTTGGGCAAAATCGAATAATGCATCAATGTTTTCCGGTTTTGAGATATCACACGGATATTTGATCACATTCTCATGATGAAAATCAATTTTCTCAATGGATCTTGCAACAGCAATGATCTTGCAATTGTGTTTCAGAAGTTCTTTCACAAGATCCAGGCCGATGCCTGATGATGCGCCTGTAACAATAATTTTTTTCCCGCTTAATTCCATGATTTATCCCCCCCTCACTTTCGATGAATCAAAAGTATTTTAAACGTACAGACCTTTCCCCATCACATCTACTTTAAAACATATTTCTTCATACCAGGGATATGGGTCTCATTCCAGAATTTTTTCCAGTCCAGCTTTGAAGTATCAAAATCAAATGTCACCTGATCTGACAAAGACAGTTTCTGAAAGAGTGCCATGGAATTGTCAGTCATAAAAATCCAACTGTTCATGGTATAGGCAGAATAGAGGTCGGAAAAACGGCAAACCCGTTCTGCTTTTTTCCTGCTTTTGATTACCCAGCCAATCATGTTGCGATACCATTTTGATCCTTTTGCAAACTGAAGCCGCATCAGTATTTTTTCTGCGATCGTCAATGGATATAAGTACTGCCACTGTATCTTCTGATTAAATGATTCCGGACTCTTAAAGAATTTAATCGGCTTGACCTCTATTGGCTTTCCACGATCCGTTGTCATTGGATGGTTCTGAAAATAGGATCTCCATATCTTGCTGATTTCAGACAAGGTGATGGGATTGGTATGGCTGGTCCCGATCTGGTATACATAGGGCTTATCTGATTCCGTCAGTGTCGCACAGGCAGCCAGAATCAAGCTGACCACATAATCCACCGGAACCGTATCGATCAGGGATTTTTCAGATCCGGGAAACGCCTTGATCAATCCCTTGCCCATGCCAACGATCAACGGCTCAACCAGATGAAATCCTTCCAGCCATCCGGGTGATGGATCTTTTACTGCACTGGTGATTCCCGGAGGCCGGATGATGGCAAGAGGAACATTTTCCTGGTATTTTACCAGAAGCATTTCACCCATGGCCTTGCTGAGACAGTATGAATCGGTCCAGCCATGGAGATTTGCCTGCTGTATTCCATAGTCCGACAGCCTGGAATGAACAAATTTATTCTGGAGAATTTCTGCCAGTTCTTCCATCGAATGACCCATATCATCACGAAAACTGAGCTGAAGTTCCGCCTCTTTTCTGAATTTCTGCTTCATCCCCTCAGAAAGGGTTTCCATCTCAACTTTTTTCGCATAAGCAAACGTTGCATTGATCTCACTCTCTATGGCAAAAGGTATCTTCTCCCCAAGCTCATTGGCAATGCTCTGGTTTGGATCAAAGGGGCGTTCCGCTACTTTTCCGGTACGCTTCCCATTCACGTAAGCAGAAGAAATATAGACAAACCGTGGATTTGGGGTGACTGCCTTTCCATATTCAAGAAGACGTTTTGTGGCCATGGCATTTACCTTTATGGAATAATCCAGACGTTCATCCCAGGAAACCTGTGCTGCCACATGAATAATGGCATCCAGCCCGGTAAAGATGGTTTGCCTGTCCGTATCCGAT
>PNOB01000165.1 GCA_013824585.1 Desulfobacterium sp.
GTTTTTCTGAACCGGTCTTCCAGGTCAGAGCAGTCCGGGATTGTGGTTTCCGGAATCAGGACAATATCCGGGATGGATAGATAACGCTGAAGAGAAGATCGCAATGAATCCGGCCCGATGTTCTGTTGGAGAAGAAACGCATTAAAAAAGGGAGAGTTGTCATAAAGATATTCTCTCCAGAAATCATCTGCTATCTCCTGATAAAATTCATCCTGATTCATCGAGAGCTCTGCGTCAAACATATTGCCGCTCTCAAAAGGATGCTCCTGTAATATCCGTAAACAAAACCCATGGATGGTAAAAATGGATGCCTGGTCAAAGGATCGGATGGCATTTTCAAGGCGGAACAAAGCGTCTTTTTGGTCAGGCCGGTTTGCGACAAGCTGTTTCAGAAATTCTTCCTTAAACCGGCCATTGGAAAAGGCGGAATAGGCATCCCTCAGCAATTTTAAAATCCTGTCTTTCAGTTCTGCTGTGGCTGCCTCGGTAAAGGTCACCACCAGGATCTGATCCACTTCGAGATGTTTTTCCAGGAGCAACCGCAGAAAAATTCCGGAAATTGTGTAGGTTTTCCCTGTACCTGCGCTGGCCTCGATCAGGTTTGTGCCTTCCAAAGGACTGGTGATGAGATCGAATTTATTTTTCATAATCATGGCTGCTTTTCCGATGCCATCATAGGCTGAAACAGATCCACTGCGATTTTCCGGAACTCCTCATCCAGAGGAGAAATATTCTTGAAACAGAACCGGCAGTAAAGATCATTCATTTCTCCGGATGAAAAATCATTTCCGGTAAAAACAGTTCCGGCCTTTTCCAGGGCTTCTTCAGGGTGCATATTCCTGTTCAAAACCAGATCGGCATACCGATATGAGGTTCTGGGAAAAAGTTTCAATGGTTTTCTGAGTCCGGTCAGGTAATAATCCATCAGGCTGGTCAGCAGTTCTCCGGCATTGTCTACAGGAGCAAAATGGATTTCAGACCAGGCTGCATCCTTGGCGGAAGCACCGGAAAGCCCTGCGACCACTGTTTGTTTGGGATAGTGATCCGGACCCGCATGGTTTAAAATCAGATGATTCAACCAGCTAGCAAGGAGGTCTTTTGGCTGGATCATCCCATAGCGATAAAAAAAAGCATAATCCGGATAAACAGAATCGATTTTTCCTTTGATATATTGATTTTCAATCTGGAACTGAAAAGGAATGGGGGAATATTTTTCTTGTTGAATATGGGGTTTCAAATTTCGGTAGAACTCATTTGCCCGGTCATGCACCTCATCAAAAACCGCTTCACCGATTCTCCGGTGCGGCAGTATTCCTGCAGCGCGAGTTCGAGCAAGGGTTTCCGGATGATCGGCTCCCAGAATCATCTGCTCCAGAATTGAATGGGAAAGTTGATATCGATTCAGGGCTTCCATGGAGAAAGGTTCCCGGTCATCCAGGATTTTTTCATCCTGCGAAAGAAAAATACCAAGCTGTTTGTTTACAATATACCGGCATGGGTTTACAAAAAACCGGAGCAAGGACTGAAATTCAATCTCGGTAGTTTCAGGTACCGGCAATTCATCAGTAAAAAAGGGCGCAGGGTCTGTTCGATTGCTTTGCAGGCTCACTGCCCCTTTCAGGTCCTGCTCAGAATAGCTGAAAAATGGACTGGGCCGGGAATCCTGGAGTGAGGCATTAAAATAGATGGGATGAAACGGCTGCAACTTCTGTTCTGTAAAAACATGCAGCCTGTTGTCACTGTTTTTCCGGGAATAACGGGTTTCGATATATTGAAGCAGCTCTGAAACCAATACAGAAGGCGGAATGATCTTGTTATCCTGAACGCTTTTCCCGATATAGCTGATATACAGGATTTTTCTTGCCGAAAGGATGGATTCCAGAAAGAGGTATTGATCATCATTGCGCCGGGAACGGTCACCTGGACGGGGATTCTGTGAAATCAGATCAAACTCTGCAGCCCGGGTCTGACGCGGATAGGCATCATGATTCATGCCCAGCAGGCAGATCACATCAAAAGGAATGCTCCGCATGGGCAGCATGGCGCTGAAGGTGATTCCTCCAGCGATAAAGCCTGCATCTGATGCTTTTTTCCCCAGAATATTGGATAGATGTTTTTTTACGACCTCAATGGAAAGTTTTTGATGAAAATCCGCCTGTTCGGATTGTTGTCGCAAGGCAGTCCATATCTCACGCATTGCATGGATTTCTTTTTCACTGCTTTCTGTTGATTGAAAAAAAGAGGTCACCAGATTTTCAAAAACCTGAATCCAATCGGGAATTGCACGGGAGATCTGCAGGGATTGAACAGTAGCAAACAGACGATGAATGAACTCCAGAAACTTTCCAAGGGTATCTGCACTGCTGCCCTCTATAGGGTCATAGGGCAGAATCCCCTCAACAATCCGATCCTCCCGAGCGAGCATGGCATATCCGAGAAGCAGTCTCTCGATACCCGCTTCCCACGTGTTTTCATGAATTTCCGGGAGACCGATATTCTTCCTGAAATTGGAGTCCATACCCCATCGGATGCGGGTCTCGGTTACCCATTTCCGGATGAGTTCAAGGTCATTTTCAGACAAATCGAAACAAAACTTGACATCCGGTGATTCCAGAATCCCCATCACTTCTGTCAGCCTGAAACGGCTGTTGTGCATGTCCAGAATAGCAAAAAAAGTTTTGATCATCATGCTTTCGCTCAGCATGCTTCGATCCGCAATCCGGTACGGAATCCATCTGTGATCATCCTTTGGCAGATTGAATACTGCATCAATGTATGGCGCATAGGTTTCGATATCCGGAGTCATTACGAGAATCCGGTCCGGAGCAAGGGTTTCATCTTTTTCAAAAAAAGAGAGAACATGGTTATGCAGAACTTCCAGTTCCCTCATGGGGCTGTGGCAGGAATGAATGGATACGGAATGGTCTGTCGCCGGTATTCCTATTGTACTGAAATCCTCGGCTGGATTGCCTCTTAACTCAAGAATATCGGATTGAATATGGTGAAGCAGGGTATCCCTGCCCGGATCCTGAAAGATATCGATTTCTTCACATCCAAAGGAATGAATCATGTCAAAAAAATCCCGGCCCATGGTTCCCGTGGCAGCCAGGAGTGGATTGCCTTGTTCAAGGTACAGGAGTTCTGTTGAAACATTTGATCGGGATTGCAGTTTTGTCTTTCTGGCCATTTCTCTGTTGGACAGAATATCACCCCAGTATTCCCTGCACGGGTTCATCAGGAACAGATTGACCTGTGTAAAATGGGAAAGGATGTCAAAAAGCTCCATATGGAATCGCGGCAGGGCGGAGATGCCAAAGACCGTAATCCGTTCCGGGAAGTCAGCAGGAAAAAATTGTTGTTGCCGGCAAAACTCTTTCAGCGTTTGTATCTGTCTGGCCCGATGCTTTGTATCCCCTTCCCGTGCCAGTGTTCTCCAGATTTCCGCCTGCCAGTTATCATCTTTTCCCTTTTCCCATTCTAGCATCATCTCCGGACGAAAAAGCAAATACTGGTCAAAGGTATCTGCCATGCGGCTTGCCAGTTGAAACTGTTTTACCCCGCTGACATCATCATTCAGATAGTTCCGGATTTTTACAAATTGGCGGTTATCCATGAATTCCGGTAAAAGTTTCATCAGCTTCCATGTAACAATCGCAGGATCATTCAAAGGGGAATCTGAGAAATCCGGGAGAATCCGATGAAACGCAAACCGGATGAACTCGTTTGGATAAAAGAATTTCAGGTTTGCGCTGATACCAAGATGTCCGGCAATCTCCATGGTCAGCCATCTGGACATTCCCTGACTCTGGACAATCAGAATTTCCGGTTCAAGCGGTGAGGATAAGGGCGTTTTCAGAATCCGGGAAAGCATTTCCGAAAGCATTTCAAGCTGATTTCCATGAATAAGTCTGAACTGCTTCATATCAAGCCCTTATGGTTGTCTGGAAAGCTTTTTCAGGTTCGATTAAGATGATGCATTCAATTGAGTTGAAACATGATGTATCCTATTGCATGATTTATTTCAACATCCACCTTATTTCCATTTCATCTGCTTTGAGATGGGAAGACAACCGAGAAGTTCTCCGCTGGATTCATTATAAAACTGGAACAATAGCCAAACACTGGCTTGTCTTTCCTCTCCTTAATTATTCGGTGGTTCCTTGTTCGGTATTCAATATTCACTGTTACCCATTCTTCGTCCGGGAAAGTGGGCACTTTTGCAGCCGGTTTGGCAGCCATCCGTCGGGGGTATTATAGATCGGCAAAAAGTTACCATTTAAAATATATAAAATAGCTATTATCTATTGATATAAAATAAAATATGCTTTATGAGATCGGCAATGAACATCGGCAAAATACATCATATGACCCCTTATCTGCCCGAGACCGGCTCCGATCTGTTGAACCGATCCATGGATGTCATGGAGAAATCAGCGGCCTTGGCAGGCAAGCTGCACCCTGTTACCTTACAGGGGTTGATCGATTTTCTGCGCATCACCAATACTTACTATTCCAACCTGATTGAAGACCATCATACCCATCCCATCGATATTGAACGAGCTATGGCGCAGCAGTATGATCGAGACCCGCTGAAACGCGACCTGCAAATCGAAGCAAGGGTGCATGTGGAGCTGGAGCGTGAAATAGACTGTCAAATCGTTTCAAATTCCGTTCAGCCCACCTCACCGGAGTTTATTTGCTCCATTCATAAACGTTTTTACGAGCAGTTGCCCGAACGATTCAGAAAAGCGCCTGCCGATAACGAAACAGCCCACATATCCGTAATGCCGGGTAAGTACCGTGATCATTATGTCAAAGTCGGCAATCTGGTCCCGGCGTCGCCGGAAGTTGTCGGGCTGTTCATGACTGAATTGGATCGACACTATGATTTGAATCGTTTTGCGCGCATCGACAAACTGCCGGCCATTGCTGCTGCCCACCATCGACTGATGTGGATTCATCCGTTCCTGGATGGCAATGGCCGTGTGGCCAGACTGTTCACCTATGCCTGTATGCGGGCTGCGGGAGTCGTCGGCTATGGTCTTTGGTCTGTCAATCGAGGGTTTGCGCATTTCAAGTCCGATTATCTATCTGCCCTTGCAGACGCAGACGCCGTTCGCCAGGGAGATCTGGACGGTCGCGGCCATTTAACCCAGAAGGGACTGAACCGGTTCTGTCATTTTTTCATCGAAACTTGTCTTGACCAGATCGCCTTCATGGAAAAACTGCTCAACCTGGATGGACTCTTGACGCGGATCGAGCAATACATTCAATTGCGATTCCGGCATTTGATTCCGGAGGTCGCTCCGCTCCGACCCGAAGCCTTGCACCTGATCCGGGAAGCTTTTGTCTTCGGCGAGTTTGCCCGGGGCCAGGCCGCACGCCTGACAGGCCTGAAAGAACGCACTGCCCGGAGCCTGATCGCTGAGCTGATCGCCGATGGCCTGCTTGTATCCGACACACCCAAAGGACTGCTGCGCCTGCATTTCAGCGCCCGACTGCTGCCGATCTGGTTTCCGGGCCTGGGACCGGCCGGGTGAGCATGATGCGGAATTACTTATAGAGTGAAGTCTGGTAAAAAAACTTGAATCATGAAGACAATTGTTTCGAACGAATTTACCGCGGCCTGCATCTGCCGAGACTTTACAAAGCAAGATATATTCTATATATTGCCAAAACATCGTTATAATAGAAAATAGATTTCACTTTATTTTGATCAACAAGGAGACCCACATGAATGGTTCACGAGCTTTTGGAAAACAATTATGGAAGATTTTTATCGTACTGATCATCGCCTTTTTTCTGCCGGTCAGCGGATTTGCCGCTCCCCAGTTCGGATTGGGAATATCGATTACAGACACTGGTTCGGAAGCCAGCCGGATGATTCATTGTCCGATAAAACTCAATCCGAATCTCAGGCTGGAAGGTTCGCTGGGGTTGTATACCTATGAACGCGAGAATACCGACATAGGTGATGTGGATTGGATTACGTTGAAGTTCGGCGCATACATTGTCCAGAACGTGTATGAAAAAACAGATATCTATTATGGAGGCAAACTGATTTATCAGGAAAATGATACTGACGGCTTGAACGAAGATGGTTTTGGAATCGCACCCACCTTCGGGTTTGAGTACTACCTGACAAACCACATCTCCGTTGGAGGCGAAGCAGAAGTGTATTTGATGTTGATTGACAGGAACGGTGGGGATGCAAAAGAGTATGGTACAGAAAGCCGCTTGATATTGCGGTACTATTTCTAAGTATGTTGACACCAGAGCAAAATCTGACACTTGGATATTCGACCTGTCCCAATGATACTTTTCTGTTTCATGCCCTGGCACACGGCCTTGTCAAGTGTGATCCTTTTCAATTCTCCGTTTTTCTGGAAGACGTGGAAACCTTGAACCAGAAGGCAAAAAGCAGTGTTTTCCACGTCTCCAAGCTTTCATTCGCAGCCATTGGGCACCTTCTGGATACCTATGCCCTCCTCCGATCCGGGGCAGCCCTTGGCAGGGGTTGCGGGCCGCTGATTGTTGCCCGGCCTGGAATGAAACTTGAGAATATTTTATCCGGCAGAATCGCTGTTCCGGGTTTATGGACAACCGCCTTCCTCCTTCTGACCCTGTATCTGAACAAAACACCGGAAATGATTCCCATGACCTTTGACCAGATCATGCCGTCTCTTCAAAAAGGAGAAATCGACTACGGCATCATTATCCATGAAGGGCGGTTTACCTATCCGGAGTATGGCCTGATCAAACTGCTGGATCTAGGAGAATGGTGGGAACAGACAACATCCATGCCCATACCGCTGGGCGGGATCTGCATCAGGAGAAGTCTGGGGCCTGACATCGCCCGGAAGGTTGAAACCTTGATCCGGGAAAGCGTCGAGTTTGCTTTTCGTCATCCTGAGTCATCCAGGGAATATATTGCCAGTTACGCCCAGGAGATGTCTCCGGCAATCATACAACAGCACATCGACCTTTATGTCAACTCTTTTACAATCGACCTTGGCGAAGAAGGTGTAAAAGCTGTGGAAACACTTTTTTCAATGGCAAGGGAATGTGGCGCGATCCCAGATTCAACAATGCCTGTTTTTGCTTATGAATAAACTGCATCTCTCCGGACTGGACTGGATCGGATAGTGATTCAGGCTCATCCTTTGATTTTTTCCCCTCGATCAGGGTTGGAATAAAAGACAGCTTTGGCAGATCCGGGACAATTTTTTCTTCAAACAGACCCTGATAAAAGGTTTTCAGTCCCTGTAATTCAAGATGACCCAGACCATAGTTCAGTTGGTTGAAATAGTTTTTACAATCTTCCGGATTCAATTCCAGCAAGCTTGATGAAGCAGATTGAATTTCGTCCATGTTCATTTTTCCAAGCTGTTTGGAACGTTCGAACCGTCTGGCAATATCCATAACCAGTTTTGGATGTCGTTGAGCAAAGGCTTTTCTGACCGCCCAGACTGCAAACACAAAAGGAAGTCCGGTTGCCTGTTTCCATAGCTCTCCAAGATCGAAAACATATGGAAATCGCTGATCCCATCCTCCGGTCAGAGCACAGTTGCCGATCACAAGAACCCCGTCATGATTTTCATATGTCGAATACAGATCGGGATTTATTGTTCCGGTTTCAAATCGGGGATGAATCTGTTTCCAGGACAGCAGAAGTTTAAGCATGTCTGCTGCAGATGCCGATTCATCGGAAAGCAGGATTTTCCGGTTGCTCAGTTCTTCAAGGGGATAGTTTGAGGCAAGAATGACACTCATTACTTTTCCAAAGGCTGAAATGGAAAGGTCGGGTAGAAGAGACCAGTCCTTATGGTTTCTGGCAAAGGCTGCGGAAGAAACCGGACTGATGTCGATCATCTCCTGTTCCATCATTCGATTCAGAACTGCAGGAGGCTCACTGATCAGCTTGATGTGTGACGGGGTTTCTGTTTGTTCAAGGCCATAATAGATCGGTGCGACATTGATATATCCAATCCGCCCTACCCTTACGCTTTTTTGTTCTGTTGAGAATTTCATTCGATTCATATCTGTACTACTCTTTGTTCCAATTTATATTTTTTGTCTTGTTTTATCATACAGCAATCCGATGGATGGTTCTCTGAGCTGCTGAATGAATGATGGATTCCATAAGCTGCTTCACATTGTCAGCCGGTAAATCCAGGTAAATAAATGATCCGATTCCACCAGGGACAAGGGTTCCTGCCAATCCATTCAGTCCCAGTGCTTTTGCACCATTTTTCGTTGCCATTTCCAGGATATCCGCAGGAGGGATCTCCGGAAAATGGTTTGCCGCAAATGCCATTTCGTCAAAAACGCTGAGCGTGTCAACGCTGGCAAGGCTGTCTGTACCCAGACAGAGATTGATTCTGTTTTTCAACATGGATGGCACATCCGGCAGTTCTCCGTGCAGGGCATGATTGCTCCGCAGACAGAGACAGACAGAAGCTCCGTTTTTCTGAAGGATCTTAAAGTCATTTTCATCGGACTGGATCACATGGACAGCAATGGTGTTTGAATCCAGCAGACCGATCTGATCCGCATACTGAATCGGCGTAAGGTTGTTGCCGATACCCCAGAAAGAAAAATCAATTCCACGCTCTGTGAGAAAATCAGCCCATTCCCCTTTCCCGCTTGCAACAAAGACCGCCTCTTCCCGGGATTCGGCCAGATGTATTGAAAACGGTAATTTCCCTTTGGAGGTGAGGGTTTTCAATCTTCCCAGGAGTTCCGGGGATGTGGTATGGGGTGCATGTCCGGCCAGGGAGATGCTTTGCCTCGGCCCCTTTCTGCAACCAAGGTTTGTATCCGAATGGTTGCCAAGGCATTCCTGAAACCAGATACCCATAAGCTGCGAATGGATAAACAGATCTTTTGTTATTCCCATGGTTGAAATATCGCCTGCTGCAATACAACCGGATGACAGGAGATGCTCAATCCCCAGAGCTGATTCCTTTTGTATTGTTTCCGGTTCCAGTTCATCACGTTCTGCAAGAAGCTCCTGTACCCATGATTGAAACCCATTTTCCGGTTTTACACGGTTTTTCAATGCACAAAGTTCCAGATGAGTGTGCGCATTGACAAGTCCGGGCAATATCACACCATCGCCATGATCCACAACAGAATTGTTACTGATTTTTTTCCCTTTTCCAATTTCAGCGATCAAACCATCCTGTACGACAACATATCCATTTTGAAGGATCGTATTTTGATCCACAACAATCCATCCAGCCTGGTGTGTAACCGGTCCGGCAGAATGGCAACAATCATTTCCGAATTGTTTTCTCATTTCATCCTGAAGTTTGATAACGGTCATCAGATTATTCCCCTTCAATCAGATTGTAAAAACAATCTCTTTGTCTGGGCTGGCAACCGGCATTTTTTATCAGACGAATCATCTCTTCTTTCGGAAGCCTGAACGAAACAC
>PNOB01000166.1 GCA_013824585.1 Desulfobacterium sp.
TTTCAGCCCTATGCTGGGGAAAATCAACACAGTCATAACAACAAAGGATAAGTGCCGTGTACGGTCGGAGCCAGGAGAAGAAAAACCGATTCTTTTCACAACGGAAAAAGGAATCCCATTTAAAGTATTGGAGAATAAAGACGACTGGCTCCATGTCCTACATGCGGACGGAGATAAAGGATGGGTCAATAAATCCTTGGTTTGGTAAAGATTTTATGAAAGAGGATTCAGATGAGTTTACAGGATGTTGTTCCTGCAGGAAAAAAAAGAATTGTAGGCCTTGGGTCGGCTCTTGTGGATATTCTTATCCACGAAAGTGATTCTTTTCTTGAAAAAACAGGTGCGGCAAAGGGGGGAATGGAGCTTGTTGCAGAGGAAACAATCCAGGCTGTCCTTGGTCGATCAAAAGCGGAGAGAAAGATTGTTCCGGGCGGGTCTGCATGTAATACAATTATTGGTGTTGCCTGCCTGGGGGGAAAAGGACGTTTTGTAGGCAAGTGTGGTCAGGATGAATTCGGGTCGTTATTTGTGAAGGGTCTTAAAAAAAATCATGTTGAACCGATATTATTTCAATCAACCTCACCAACAGGGCGCGTGTTGTCAATTATTACACAGGATGCCCAGAGAACGATGCTTACTTATTTAGGGGCTTCTTCTGAAACATCTCCCCATGAGATAACCAGTGAATGCTTTGCCGATTCTGCAATTGTCCATCTTGAAGGGTATTTGCTTTTTAACCGTGATTTAATGTCAACAGCCCTGCAAGCTGCAAAAAAAGTGGGCGCTGCTATATCCCTTGATTTGGCAAGCTTTACGGTTGTTGAGCAGTCAAGGGATTTTCTGATGCGCATTGTGAATGATTATGTGGATATCCTGATCGCCAATGAGGATGAAGCAAAGGCATTCACCGGCTTTTCGAATGAGAGCCGAGCGATATCTGCTCTGTCTGAAAAAACCAAGATCGCGGTACTCAAGATCGGTAAAAAGGGGAGCTTTATAGCTGATCATGGGAATATTGTTAAGATTGAAGCGCAGGGAGCAGGAGCAAAGGTCATTGACACCACAGGCGCTGGAGATTTATGGGCTTCAGGGTTTCTATATGGAATGGTGAATGGATTTTCAGCAGAAAAGTGTGGTCAGTTGGCTTCTGCCTGCGGTTATGAGGTATGTCAGGTGATCGGTGCAAATATTCCAGAAGAAGGGTGGCAGAGGATTCGGTCTCTTATGCCAGAATAGAAATAGGTCTTTTTTATATAGTACCCAGTGCAATGGCGTTGCTTTTGAAAAATTAAACAAAAATATTTAAAAAAAAAAGAGAGAATACAATGGCAAGATATAATGAAGTATCCTTATCCCGTAAAAAAGAACTCGAGGAACCAGATGAAGTCACTGAAAACCTGAGAAAAGTATTTGCGTTTATTTTGAAATATCGGGTTCGGATTGGTATCGGGGTCTGCGTATTTTTTTTATTAATCCTTGGAGCTGCTACAGTACAATATTTTTCACATCTATCTGAGAATAAAGCATCTTCCATTTTAGACAAGGGAATTACTAAATACAATGCAATGCACAATGATAAAACTCCTACTGAGATATGTGATCTGATTGAAAGTGATTTTAAAATAATAATAACCCAATATCCCAGGACAGTTGCCGGAAAATTTGCGATGCTTCAATTGGCAAATGTTTATTATTCTGCGGATAAGTATAATGACGCCATTGCTTTATATGAGAAAGCCATAGAATCATTTGAAGGCAGTGTATTGTTTGAAAATCTTATTCAAATGGGACTTGGACTTTGTCATGAGGCCAAAGGAGAGCACAAGAAAGCCATTGCTTATTTTGAAAAGGTGATTTCTGATCCTGATAGATTAATGTTAGATCAGGCCCTATTTCATGCCGGTAGGATTTATAGGAAGATGGGTGAAGAGGGAAAACGCGTGGATGCATATAAAAAAATAGTTTCTGATTTCAATAATTCTCTGTATTCGGATATTGCGAAAGAGTATATATCGGGATAGAGGATTGTTTGAAGAGCAGTTAAATTTTATTATTTCAGTTGGTTAATATTTTTAATTTAATAGTGTACTAATTCATGTACTAATTCATTGACACTGACAATGCGGACTGGTATTTTAAGGCCATATGGTGCACTTTAGCAACTTTCTGCTGATTCATTGCACCCTGTGACATATATCCTCTCATAACAAGAATTCACAAAAAAAACTAATAGCTTCAGAAGCATAGATGGATACTGGATTTCTTTTTTTATAATTATCTATCAATCCAAATTGTAAGGGTATCCTATTATATAGATAATGCTACCATGATGCATGATTCTGTATTTTAATCTGAAAACAGGAAACAAGGAGGGACGTAAAGACGGATTTGAGGAAAATCATCTGATTTTATGCATTTTTTTTTAAAATTGAAAATACTATATATAGTATGTAATAATAAATAGACACAATATAATGTAAATTATATATAATTATATAGAAATTATATATAAAGTATATAAAAAGTACTTGACTTAGCCATAATCTAGGATAATTTATGTCGCAAAGATGATAATCGATATAAATTTAGGTGACTATTCAATCAAAAAAAATGAATTCAGGTCACATTAAACGTCAACTGTAGCAAGGTAAAAGAACTATGGCTAAGAACAACTCTTTGCATAAAATTAGAGAGTCTCTTTTAATGAGCAAGGCTGAACTGGCCAGAAAAGCAAATGTTTCTCCCATAACGATTGCACGTATCGAAGAAGGCCAGCAATGTCGAATGGAAACCAAGAGAAAAATACTTTTAGCGCTTGGGTTTAAGCTTTCTGACAAGAATAAAATTTTTGGCGACTAGGAATAAACCATGCTATTTGGCAAAAAAGATCATCTCGTTGGACTGGATATCGGATCCAGAACAATAAAAGTTGGAGAGGTAGAGTCTTCTTCATCGGGGCAAACACTGCTCAAGTTTGGAGCACTGGATATCGCTCCCGGTATTATTGAAGAAGACGGCATTAAAAATCCTGAAGGGGCAGCTGACTCCATTCGTCAACTTTTTAAGCTTTATAATGTGAAAGAACAGAACGTTGCCATTTCCGTAGGTGGTTATTCTGTTATTGTGAAGAAAATCAATGTTCAAAGCATGTCTGAAGATCAACTTCAAGAAACAATTCATTTGGAAGCAGAACAGTATATACCTTTTGATATCAACGATGTGAATCTTGATTTCCAAATCCTTGGAGGGAGTGAAAGCAATCCAAGCCAAATGAGTGTTCTTCTAGTAGCTGCCAAAAAGGAAATGGTGAGTGATTATCTGCATGTGATTGAACTCGCAGGACTGAATCCTTGTATTGTAGATGTTGATGCGTTTGCTCTACAAAATATTTTTGAAGCAAACTATGAGGCCACTGAAAACTGTGTCGCTTTGATTGATATTGGTGCGAATAAAACTTCATTAAATATCATGAAAAATAATGCCTCTGTTTTTATGCGGGATGTCTCTCTTGGATGCAGCCAGATCAATCATAAAATTGTTTCTCAGATAGACTGTTCAATAGAAGAATCTGAGGAAATCAAGCATAATGAGAATCAAGACAGGATCGATCCGGAGGATTTGAATGATATCGTATCTACAGTTGTGTCTGGGTGGACTACTGAAATTCGGAGAGCTCTTGATTTCTTTTACTCCACATATCCGGAGGATCAGATCAGCAAAATCATTTTAAGCGGCGGAGGATCAAACATAAAAGAGTTTCGTAAGCTTCTTTCTGTACAAACCTCTACAGATGTATCCATCATCAATCCTTTTGAAAAATTTAAAATTAATGAGAATCAGCTAGATATGGCATATTTAAACAAAATGGCACCACAAGCTGCTATTTGTTTGGGGCTTGCAATCAGAAGAGTGAATGATAAATGATACGAATTAACCTACTGCCTTTTCGCGCAGCAAGAAAAAGTGAAAACATTCGTCGTCAGGTCTCTTTATTCCTGTTGTCATTAGTCTTAGTTGTTCTTGTGATGGGATATCTTCAAATAAGCCTGATCAGCAAGATCGGCAAATTGGAGGATAAAATCAATACAACATCACTAGAGCTAACCAAATATACAGAACAGGCAAAAGAAGTCGATGCAATTCAAAAAAGCTTAGATAATTTGGAAAAGAGAACAGACGTTATGAAACAATTGGATACAAACAGAAGGGGACCGGTTAAACTGCTTGAATCCATGAGTGAGCTTATTGTTCCGAACAGGATGTGGTTAAGCAACCTGACGGCCACTGAAATATCGATAAAGCTTGTAGGAACAGCTCTTGACAATAAGACAACAGCAGATTTTATGAAAAATCTCGAAAATTCGGGATCTTTCAGCAAGGTGCAGCTTCATTCGATAGCTAATAAAATAGCTCAAAAGCAGAAAATGATGGGGTTTACGATTACATGCATACTGGCACAACCAAGTCAATCTAACAAAGGCAAGGAAAAGAACTAATGGATAATTTAAAAGAATCTTTTCATGCAAAGATTGAGCCTCTGATTGATAAAATCGGAGAATTGACGAGGATTCAACGTTATCTTATATATTGTGGATCTCTTTTTGTGTTAATTGCTGTTTTTGCTTATACTTTATACCTACCAAATCAGAAAAAAATTAGTGAGTTGAGTGATCAACATGACAAACTCACTCAGCAATTACAGTCAACCAGGAAAAAAGCCCTTCTTCTTCCTGGATTAAAGAAAAAAATGGAAGAAGCAACGGTTCAATTTCAGATTGTTAAAAAAACACTGCCAGAGAAAGAGGATATTCCATCCTTGTTGACGAGTATCTCTCAGGCAGGCAGAGATTCCGGACTGGACTTTTTATTATTCAAACCCAATGCCGAAATTTATAAGGGATTTTATGCGGAAATTCCAGTCTCGATAAAGGTAACGGGAAATTATCATAACCTTGCAATGTTTTTTGACAAGGTTGCTTCATTTTCCCGAATTGTGAATATCCGCGATATTAAATTATCAAGCGGCAAGACATCAGCATTGAATATTTCCTGTAATGCGGTTACCTACAGGTTTGTAGAGGCAAAAGAAACAAAGAAAGAGACCAAGAAAAAAAGAGGGAAAAGACGGTAACCATGAAAAATAATTTTCTAAAATTTCCGTTTCTTGTTTGTTTGTTGTGCCTTATTCCCCTGTTGGGTTCGGGATGTAACAAGAAGGGAGATGATCCAGAGAAATCTGACCAGGTTGTCCAAAAGGCGATTCCAAAGGCAAACAAGATTCCAAGTATCAAAACAACATCACCAGATAATAAGGTACCTGTTGATACTTCCGTAAAAAAGGAATCTGAAAAACCAGAAAGTTCTGTCTCAGAGATGGCGGAGAGCGCTATTACAGTGGATCGCTATAACCCTGTAGGAAGAATTGATCCTTTTCAACCATTATTTAAAGAAGATCAGGTGGCAACTACAAATGTTTCGGAAACAAAAAAGAAGCAGCGGGCTAACCTTACTCCTTTAGAGAAGGTAGATTTAAGTCAGCTTAGATTGTTAGGTGTTATTCTTGCGCCCAGTGGGGACCGCGCCATGGTTTCAGAGGTGAACGGCAAAGGGTATGTCATTACACTGGGAACATATATAGGGATCTCGTCGGGACGAGTTGTTGAGATATTAAAGGACAGGGTGATTGTTGAGGAAGAAGTTGAAAACATATTAGGGAAAATATCGCTTCGTAAAAGAGAGCTTACACTTCAGAAACCTGCTGGAGAATATTAAAATGTTTTATCAAGAGAGAGAAAAGCTTCGGAAAATCATTTCCATCGGACTGGTTGTTTCAGTTTTTATTTTCCTTTCAGCATGCGCTTCGAATAAGGCATCCAAACAGGAAGCCGGTCAAGGGGTCATGCAAAGTGTTGAAACTGGAAATAAGCTGATTACGGACATAACTATAGAGGATGGAAAAGATCCTGTTTCTGTATCTATTAAGGGAAACCGGTTATTGGATTATACAGCGGTTAAACAACCGCTGCCACTAGGTCTGGTAATATATTTCCCTGAAACATCTCTTGGGATTGCCAAACGAGAGTATCAATCTGAAGGAGATATTGTATCATCTATTAAAGCTGTAGAACTGATTGAGAAGGGGCCTTCTAAAGTTACAATTTTTTTGAAATCAGATTCTCCATATAAAATTGATCGAAACGAAAAAGGTTTAACAATTTCTTTTGGTCAGAATGGACAGGAGCAATCGGAAGCAACTGTGCAGGCAGATTCCGGCGATCAGCAACAGCCAGCTAAAGAAGCAGGATTTGTTGAAGAAAAGGCAACTACGCCGGAAGCCGGCAAATCTGAAAAGAATATTGTTGATAGTGCTTCGGAACCGGTTGTTGAGGAGATTCCTGTCGTAACTACACCAGTTTCAGAAACTGCGGTTGTTTCAGATGCTGCAGTGACAGCTATGCCACCGTCCCCAGTTGTAGATGATGGTGTAAATATATTTCGTGAAATTAGTGCTGTAAATGCAGATGATGGGGTCAGTGTCCTGATCCGATCCGATAAAGCGATCAAAAATTATAAAGCCTTTATCCTTGAAAATCCACCCAGGATTGTATTGGATCTGAACAATATAAAAAGTGAATTCAAAAAACCGCAAACCATATCTGTGGACAGCAAATGGGTGAAGAAAATTCGCCATTTTGCTTATCCAGAACGGCTCAGGGTTGTTCTCGATACAGAGAAAGATTACTTGTCTTCGTATACAGTAGAGTCATCTGAGAATGGACTGCTTGTAATGATTGCAGATTCTATCGAACCAGAAAAGATAGCTGCTTCACAAATGAAATCTGCCGGATCGGAAAAGCAAAAAGTTCAATCAGAACCTATACTTGTTGAAGAAAAACAATCCCAGGAAAAGGCTCCTGTTGAGACACTGACTGCAAAATCACCAGAAGTCGCGGTTGCTGAACCTCTATCTCCTGCAGGATCATCTGTGGTTGAGGTCAAGCCATCCATTATCGAGTCAAAACCGATGGCTTCTCAAGCAGAATCGTTTTCAGGTAAATCAAAATCTGTGTCTGGAAAGGCTGCTCTGGTGAATCGAATAGATTTCCTCAGCGGGGATGAAGGGAAATCAAGTATCATTATTGGTACTACGAGGCCTGTAAGTTATCATCTTGATAAAACAGATGGAATGAAGTTGTCATTGGATCTTTTTGATACAAAAATTCTGAGTTATCGTCAACGTCCTCTGATCACAACCCGTTTTGAAAGTGCTGTAAATCGAGTTGTTCCAATTCAAACAGCTGGGATGAAAAATAATTCAAAAATTGTAGTTGAATTGAGGGAAGCTGTTCCATTCACTGTTGAACAGAAAGAGAATGAAATTGAAATAATGTTTCAAGCATCAACAATTAAGCCTAAACCTTCAGAGACTGCCGGCCTCTCACCATTGGAAAAGGTAATGGAGGAGGCTGCTCAAGAGGCAGAAGTAGCGATTGAAAAATCAGAACAACCTGTTTCAGCTTCAGATTCGTCTGTTATCATTCCTGTAGAAACAGTACCGTCGAATAGTGAAGAAGTGGCAGTGAAAGAGGATCAAGCTGTTTCAGGCACAAAAGAGACATCTGAAGGATCTGTGGCTAAGGCGATCGAACCAGTGCCTGCTGCTCCTATAGAAGTTGCATCGGAAGACACACCTATTGGTGCGATTGCAGAGGATGGCGTGAAGGTAGATGAACAGACACTGCCGGAGCTTGCAGAAGAGGAAGCAGAACCTGTTGCGGAGAAGAAAACCTCCAAAAAGCGATATACCGGTGAAAAAATTGCTCTGGATTTTTACCAGACGGATATTAAAAATGTATTGCGAATACTCCGGGATGTAAGTGGTAAAAATTTTGCAATTGACAAGGATGTTTCAGGCAGTGTGACTTTGACCCTTGTGAAACCGATACCATGGGATCAGGTACTGGATTTAATATTAAAAATGAATCAGCTCGGTCAGATTTCAGAAGGGGATATCGTCAGGATTGTTACTATCAGTACTCTACGAAAGGAAGAGAAGATTCGTACTGACGAATTAAAAGCTGCGCAATCCATCCAGGAACAGCAAAAAGAACTTGAACCTTTGGTTACGGAGTATATACCCATAAACTATGCGGATGCGAACTCAGATATTAAACCCCGTCTTGATCAGATCAAAACAGCCAAAAGGGGGCAGGTCGGTGTTGATGCAAGAAATAATCAGATTATCATCACCGATACAGCAGAAAAAATTGCACAGGCCAAAGAAATCATCAAGAGTATTGACAAGGTAACTCCTCAGGTGGTGATCGAGGCCCGGATTGTAGAGGTCAGCGAGAATTTCTCAAGGGATATCGGTACTTCATGGGGACTTACGGATGGGCCGGTGATCAATGGCAGTGACAGTCACACCTATACTTTGGCCATGAATCATCCGCCAGCAGCCAATTCAGGTTCGATCGGATACCAGTTTTCCAGGCTTGCCGGTACAAATTTTTCTCTGAATGCAGAACTTCAGGCAGTTGAAGCAGCCGGTGACGGTAAGATAATTTCCACACCGAAAATTGTTACCCTGGATAATAAACAAGCGACCATTTCTCAGGGAATTGAATATCCTTATCTGGAAAGGGATTCTGCCGGACTGTCTACAACAAAATTTAAGAAAATTGATCTTGAACTAAAAGTTAAACCGCATGTTACACCAGATAACCGTATTAACATGGTTATCAATATTGTAAAGAATGATATCGATTCCATCACAGGCGGGGTTCCATCTCTTTCGACCAATGAGGCAAAAACAGAACTTCTTGTAAATGATGGGGATACAATTGTGATCGGCGGGATCCTGAAGACCAACGATGCTCAAGGGGAAAGTCGCTTCCCGCTGCTTTCCAATATACCAATATTTGGCTGGCTGTTTAAAAGTAAAAACAATTCAACCCAGAAAAATGAGTTGTTGATTTTCATTACACCGAAAATTGTTCATCTGGAGTCAAAGATATAATTGATGATGATTTAATAACGTTCAGTTGATAAGCACAACCTGTCTTGTCAACTGGACGTTTTTTTTGCCCTGATGATAGTGGATTCTATTTGTAAACATAGTTAATTAAACTAAATACCCAAACGGAAATGGGGGGAGATCAAGCTATGAGATCAAAACCGGTAATCTTATTTGTTTTATTTGTTTTCTGTATGTCACTTGCAGGATGTTTTACAAGCGATAATCCAGCGGATGAAACGGCAGTGACTCCAACAACAACGGATCGGGCATTGGAATTGGATAGCAATTCTCAGATTTCGATTTCCACAACTCAGGTAAGTGTAAAAACGGATAATTCAGATAAAGCAACTATTACCGCTACTGTGATCGATACGGATAACAGTGTTGTTGAAGGTGCTGTTGTCTC
>PNOB01000167.1 GCA_013824585.1 Desulfobacterium sp.
TCTGGGCACTGACTTTCGCCGGTGTGACGCTTTTTAATAGTTTTGAAATTGGCTCATATGAAATTTTATACGCCATGAAATTCATTTGACAAAACAGTTCATATTAAGTAAGTGTCACTCACCCATTTCGGGTGTGACATCAAGAGCCGCGTATTACTCTTGATCAATAAGATCGTAAGGCATACGAAATATATGGCCAAAACAAGTACCAGGAAACTCCCGCCAGGGCGTTTGAAAATAGCCCGGGCACTGAAAACGCTGTTGGGTAAAAAAGATTTTAATTCCATTACAACAGCGGAAATTGCAAAAACAGCCGGAGTGACGGAAGGTTTAATATACAAGTACTTTAACGATAAACGGGACCTTCTGTTCAAGGTATTGCTGGAGCTTTTTGAACAGTTCCTGTTACAGATGGAAAAAGATCTCAAAGGGGTCGAAGGGGCGCTGAACAAACTTCGTTCGATTATCCAGTCCACCCTTTTCTGGTATGATCAGCAAAGGGTTTTTACAAGAATCCTGCTGGTTGAAGTCCGCAATTCTCCTGATTTTTTCAAGAGTGACGCATACCAGCAATGTGTTCGTGATTACAGCAAGATCATCATGGACATCATTCATGAGGGAATCGATCTTGATGAAATCCGGAAGGATATAAAGCCTTCCGTTATCCGGCAGGTTATCCAGGGATCTGTTGAGCATGTCTGCCTCCCGGCCATTATTTTCAATCGGGAGATCGCAGTAGAAACAGCTACAGAAGACCTCTGTTGTACAATATTTTTTGGGATTCAACGATAGTTAAAAGTAAGGAGGAAAAACCATGGCACAATCCATTGCAGACCGAAGAGATGTTGATTTTGTTCTTTATGAACAATTGGAGGCTGAAAACCTTGTCAAGCTGGACAGGTATAAAGACCTGAACAAAAAAATGTTTGATATGGTGGTTACGGAAGCAAGAAACTTTGCAATAAAGGAGATCCTCCCTTTGAACGAAGAAGGGGACAAGATCGGCCTTACGTTTGAAAACAATCAGGTCATCGTACCGGAATGTTTTCATCGCCCATTCAAACTCTTTCGGGAAGGCGAATGGATCGCAATGAACGAGGACCCTGAGGTTGGCGGACAGGGATTTCCCCATCTGATCACCCAGGCCTGCATGGAATACATCATGGGTGCTGACTTTTCTTTTTCCGCTTTTGGAATGGTATGCCATGGCGCTGCAAAAATGATCGAGCTTTTTGGTACGGAAAAACAGAAAGAGCTTTTCCTGAAAAAAGTATACTCAGGCGAATGGGGCGGTTCCATGGTGCTGACCGAACCCGGAGCCGGCTCTGATGTGGGAGCGCTCACCACGACAGCCGTGAAAAATAGTGACGGAACCTATTCGATTTCCGGTAATAAAATTTTTATCACCTGCGGCGAACATAACATGCAGGAAAATATCATCCATCCGGTTCTTGCCCGCATTGAAGGGGCTCCGGCAGGCACAAAGGGGATTTCCATCTTTACCGTTCCCAAAATCTGGGTCAATGATGATGGAAGCCTTGGCGAACCCAATGACATCGTCTGCACCGGAATCGAAGAAAAAATGGGTCTTCATGCCAGCCCCACTACCGCACTGACCTTTGGCGGAAAAGGAAAATGCCGCGGCTATCTCCTTGGAGAGGAAAACAAAGGAATGAAGGTGATGTTTTACATGATGAATGAAGCACGGCTGGGTGTAGGTGCCCTGGGCCTGTTTAATTCTTCCTGCGCCTATCTCTACGCCATCAATTATGCAAAGGAACGTGTTCAGGGAAGGGATTTAGCCGATTTTCTGAACAAGGATGCCCAGCCCGTTACCATCCTGCGCCATCCGGATGTACGGAGAATGCTGTTGGGCATGAAAGCCTATATGGAAGGAATGCGAAGCCTGATATATTACACGGCCTATCTTTTTGATAAGGAGGCCAATGAAAAAAATAAAGAACAGAAAGAAATCATAACCGGACTCATTGAGATTCTGACTCCGATCATTAAATCCTATTGCACGGACCGCGGTTTTGAGTGTACGGTTCAGGCCATGCAGGTTTATGGCGGATACGGCTATACCGCAGATTATCCGGTAGAACGCCTGATGAGAGACTCAAAAATCAATTCCATTTATGAAGGGACCAACGGCATCCAGGCCATGGACCTTCTTGCCCGCAAACTGGGCATGAAAAAAGGCATGGTTTTCATGAGTTTTCTGGGTGAGATTCAAAAAATCATTGCCAAGGCCAAAGAAACCAAAAGACTGGAAAGTCTGGCCAAAAAGCTGGAAGAAACCATAGGTCGCCTGGGCGAGGTTGCCATGCACATTGGAAAAACCGCCATGTCCCCGGACATGAAAGTGGCCTTCTCCTTTGCCTCCCCGTTCCTGGATGTAATGGGCGACGTCATCATGGCATGGATGCTGTTGTGGAGAGCTACGGTAGCCGCCCCCAAACTGAATAACCTGATCGGTGACGCAACGGGTGAAGACCGCCTTGAAAAAATCAATAAAAATAAAAATGCCGCCTTTTATGAAGGACAGATCCAGTCTGCCAGACATTTCATTGAAACCGTTCTCCCGGTTACCATAGGTAGAATGAATTCCATTCAAAGCAACAGTTCCGCAGTGGTGGATATACCGGAAGCTGCATTCGGAGGATAACACGTCTTTAAAAAAATAGAGGCCTGTTCCCGCGCATGTGGAGACAGGCCTCTCTTCTGACTTCATGTCATAATTTTTCAACCGCTGCATTCCCATTCCACCCGGAATCTCAAATTTTAACTTGACGCGAACCCATCCATATTCTACTTATCGGCCCTATGATTTCTCAGATTCAAAAATATTTTCTGACATCGATCCTGTTGATCCTGTTGTTCACCTGTGGATCAGCCCGGGCAGAGGATGACTGGTTTGTCAGCATTTATGCAGGCAAGGCATCCGATAACAATCTGGCAGATATTTTCCTTGGAGAAACCAAATGGGTCTATGCTCAAGTTCTGGTATTGGCAACCGGGAAAAAACTCTGGGAATATGAAGATTATCTAACCCTGGAGGCAGAAGGACAGGTTGCATGGAAATGGGGATATGAAATCTATGAGGATGAAGAACAATACAAGAATACATCCAGCGCCAATCCCGGATATGACTGGGCAGAAGGATATTCCTATGAATCCCAGAATACCGGTTTCAACAAGCATAATGAATTCAACCTGCTGCTTGCATTACGCTGGCAGAAATTCCCCTGGAACAACCATATCAAGACATCCTTTGGGTTCGGAGAAGGCCTGTCCTATGCCACAGAAAAACCACCTCTTGAAAAAGATCCGCATAATATCCTTCATCCGGCTTTATACGAAAATTCACCGAATGACAAACCCTATGACACATCCCAATTACTGAATTATCTCATGTTTGATATGACGTTTGCCCTGCCGGATTACCCGCAGTACCAGACCTTTTTCCGGATTCATCACCGGTCGGGCATCTTCCGGCTGATGAACGGCTATACCTGCGGTTCCAACTATCTGACTGCTGGGTTCCGATATCAGTTCTCATGGCCAAAATTCGATATTTCTACATTCCGGGAGTTTAATCGAACCACAAAATGGTAATACCGGATAGAGTCTCATCACCGCCTTCTGTCCGTAAAACAAACACCAATCAGGCAAAGTAAAAGTATTGTAATAATAAAATTATCGCTGGCGATTCAGAAAGAATCATATTAAACAACGATCTGCTTTCCAGGATGAGCTGGTTTAACCAATCAAATGAAAGAAAGAGCCCATGTCCGAAAAAAAGAATTTGACATCAAATCAATATACAGCCAATGAAGAACTGGCCAATGGCATCACCCATGGAATCGGTGTGCTTTTCAGTATTGCCGGACTTGTGATTCTGATCACTACAGCCTCACTTCATGGTGATGTTTGGCAGATGGTCAGTTTTTCGATCTTTGGCTGCACCATGATCATGCTGTATTCAGCCTCGACACTGTATCACAGCATCTCAAACCCTTTACTCAAGGCGGGTTTGAAAAAATTGGATCATTCTGCCATTTTTCTTCTGATTGCAGGAACCTATACCCCGTTTCTGATTGTTCATCTGAGAAGTACTTTGGGCTGGAGCCTTTTGGCAGTGATATGGACATTGACCGCAATCGGTATTGTGATCAAGGTGTTTTACATCCAGAAGGTAAAAAAACTGTCCACCGGGCTCTACCTTATGATGGGGTGGCTCTGCGTGATTGCAATGCAGGGATTATTTCACATCCTTCCGCTTACAAGCTTCTCGCTTCTGATTGCTGGAGGTGTCTTCTATACAGCAGGCGTCATATTTTACGCATGGGAAAAACTGCCATACAATCACGCTGTCTGGCATCTGTTTGTGTTAGGCGGCAGTACGTCTCATTTCTTTTCGGTGCTGAAAAGCGTTTAATCCTTATCATTCCATTTTGCGATCAAGATGGCATGATTCGTGGGGGCAAGCCCCTGTGCCTGCCCTTTTGTGTGACCATATATCGTATCAACATTTGCCGGATTAATAATCAAAACAAAGGCCGCTCCATGCAAATATGGAACGGCCTTTATGATTTGATGGAAAACAGGCAGTTGATATCCGTTCAAAAAAATCATGCGCTTGAATCTGTCCGCGTTTATTTGGGCAGTTCGCTGAGTGGAATGTCGAGCGCATCAGCCACCCCTTTGCCATACGCCGGATCAGCTTTCATGCAGTTGCCGATATGGCGGATCTGAATTTCCTTGGGTGCACCGCCAACAGACCTGGCAGTGTTGGCAAAAAGGACTTTCTGCTGGGCAGGACTCATCAGGCGGAACAGTTTGCCGGGCTGGGAAAAATAATCTTCATCCGCGCGATGATCCCAGTGATCAGCAGCCCCTTCCAAGCTAAGAGGCGGTTCGGCAAATTCCGGCTGCTGCTGCCACTGACCGTAGCTGTTGGGTTCATACCCCAGGGTGCTGCCATAATTGCCGTCCACCCGCATAGCGCCGTCGCGATGGTAACTATGAAACGGGCAACGCGCCCGATTGACCGGAATCAGGTGGTGATTCACGCCAAGGCGATAGCGCTGGGCATCCCCGTAGGAAAACAGTCTTCCCTGGAGCATCTTGTCCGGCGAAAATCCGATGCCCGGCACGATGTTGGCCGGATTGAAAGCAGACTGCTCGACCTCGGCAAAATAATTTTCCGGATTGCGGTTGAGCTCAAGCACTCCTACCTCAATCAACGGATAATCACCATGGAACCAGACTTTGGTAAGGTCAAAGGGGTGGTAGGGACACTTTGCCGCGTCTTTTTCCGGCATGACCTGAATAAACATAGTCCAACGGGGAAATTTGCCTTGCTCGATGCTATCGTAAAGATCTCGCTGGTGGCTCTCCCGGCATTTACCGACCATCGCTTCCGCCTCCTCATCTGTCAGGTTCTGAATCCCCTGCTGGGTGTGCAGGTGAAACTTGACCCAGTAGCGTTCATTTTTGGCATTGATGAGGCTGAAGGTATGACTCCCGAAACCGTGCATATGGCGGTAGGAAGAGGGAATGCCCCGGTCGCTCATGACAATGGTGACCTGGTGCAATGCTTCAGGCAGCGAAGTCCAGAAATCCCAGTTGTTCCCCGCGCTACGAAGGTTGGTGCGTGGGTCCCGTTTAACTGCGTGGTTGAGATCAGGAAACTTGAGGGGATCACGCAGGAAGAATACCGGTGTGTTGTTACCTACCAGATCCCAGTTTCCTTGTTCGGTATAAAACTTGATCGCAAACCCACGGATGTCGCGCTCAGCATCGGCTGCGCCCCGCTCTCCGGCCACTGTGGAGAAACGGATAAAGAGATCCGTCTTTTTGCCGACCTGGGAAAATATTTTGGCCTTGGTGTATCTGGTTATGTCGTGGGTGACGGTAATATTCCCATAGGCTCCTGACCCTTTGGCGTGCATGCGCCGTTCAGGGATCACTTCCCGGTCGAAATGGGCAAGCTTTTCCAGGAACCAGACATCCTGGAGCAACTGCGGTCCCCGAGGTCCTGCGGTCATTACATTCTGATTGTCCGCGACAGGCGCTCCGGCATTATTGGTCAGCTTCTTTTCATCTTTCATGGTCTCCCTCCTTTTCTTTAGGTTTGGCTTCATGTTTCGGATGTCAGGATATTATGTATTAAAAGATATAATTAATCATATGATAATTATTATCAATTAAAAAACAAAAAAAATTGAGCTGTTCTTTTTATATGCAATCCTGGCAGATGCCAAAAAAATCCAACCGATGCATCAAAATTTTAAACCCGGTTTCATCCGCAACTTCGGCTGTCATATCCTTCAGGGTGTCTAAATCTGGATCGATTATCTTTTTGCATTTTACGCAGATCACGTGCGGATGGGAATAGGGCTTATTCCCATCATACCGGTTGCTGCCGTCCGGAAACCCGAGCTCCAGAACTTCACCAAGTGATTTCAGCAGCATGACATTCCGATATACCGTTGCCAGACTCATGGTCGGGAAATCCTTCTGGATCAGCTCATATATCTTTTCCACATTGGGATGCCCCTTACTTGTCGCCAATATTTTTACCACTGCCAATCGCTGGGGCGTAAGCTTATGGTTGTTTTCTTTCAGTTTTTTTACAATGGAATCGAAACGTTCATCTGGATCAGCCATGGATTATCCGATATTTTATAAATAATAAAAAGAATCAATTAAGAATGATTCCTAATTATATTATAGTCCTATTAATGTCAACTATTTTATAAATAAGCTGTTACAATTATTTTACGCTTCCGTTACCCCCACCCCGGTTTTGTTGTCCCGGTCATTTGCCACCAAGAAGGGATGCATCAATGATTCATTAAATAATTCCGATTGTTCTGGCCCGGCATTCCAGTTGACAGATGTGCATTTTATCAGTAAATAATACGGTATTGTTTTTTTCACCTTTTTCCCAAATCCAACCAAAGGAACTGACCCATGCGAACTCCTTATTATCTGGTGATACCCCTCTTTTTAATCTGCTTGCTGTTTATGGGTTGCGGTGACAAAATCGAACCCGGAAATACTGTCCCCAAAAAAGGCCCGGCTGTTTCTGCACCCGTCATAACAGTGAAATCCAACTCCTATCCGATCCTGTACGAAGCGGTCGGAAGCGTCAAGGCCCAGGTTTCGGCGACCATTTCCAGCAAGCTTATGGGAACGGTTACAGCGGTTGAGGTTAAGGAGGGCGACAGGGTACAACAGGGAGACACCCTGGTTCTCCTGGATGCGCGTCAGGTGGGTGCCCAGTTGAACCAGGCAGAAGCTGCGGTAGATGAATCCAGAAAAGCGGAAGCTGCCGCCGTATCTGCTTTAAGATCTGCCGAAGCTGAAGCTGAACAAGCGCTTTCTGCATACAACCGCGGACAGAAAATGCTGAAAGGCGAAGCCATTACCAAACAGGATTTTGAGCAGATCGATGCCCAGTACAAGAAGGCCCAGGCCTCCCTGGCTCAGGCTAAATCCATGCTGGAAGCCTCCGGGCACCGTGTCAAACAGGCCCTTGCATTGGTGGATAACGCCGAGGTGACAAAGAAGGACGCTCGGGTAGACGCTCCCTTTGACGGCAAGGTAACCGCGAAACATGTGGATGTAGGCGATCTGGCCTCACCGGGATCACCACTATTGACCATCGAGCGAACCGGAGCCTTTCGCATTGATCTTGTGGTTCCTGAAACCTATATTCAGTCCATCCGAATGGAACAAAAAGTGGAAGTTAGCATCCCCGCCATTGGGGATATGCCCATCGAAGGTTCTGTTTTCGTCATCGTTCCCGCCGCTGATCAGATCAGCCGCTCTTTCATGGTCCAGATCCTGATCGCCCAGGCTGAGGGAATCCGGTCAGGAATGTTCGCCCGTGTTTCCCTCCCGGTGGGTGAGAAAAATATGATCCGTATCCCCCAATCGTCTATGATCCGGCATGGGCAGCTTACCGGTGTTTTTATTCTTGATGCGGAAAAAACAGCCCGATTCCGCCTGATTCGCGTGGGCAACCCGATTGGTGACCAGATTGAAGTAATATCCGGGATAGCGGATGGAACCCAGATCTTTGTTTCCCCGCCATCTCAACTAACCAACGGATCTCCGGTGGAGTAACCAACATGAGTAAAAATTTCGGCCCTGCCGGCAAAATAGCCCAATATTTCATTGACTCCAAACTTACCCCGCTCATCATCATCGCCTCGATTCTGCTCGGCCTGGCTGCGGTTATCGCCCTGCCCCGTGAAGAGGAGCCCCAGATCATCGTGCCCATGATCGATATCTTTGTTCAGATGCCCGGATCGGATGCGACAGAGGTGGAGCAACGGGTCACCCGCCCCATGGAAAAACTGCTCTGGGAAATCCCCGGGGTCGAATACGTCTATTCAACTTCCGCTCCCGGAATGTCCATGGCGGTGGTTCGCTTTCTGGTGGGCCAGAATGAGGAGGAATCCATTGTACGGCTCCAATCAAAACTCATGGCCAACATGGATCGAATTCCCTGTTGCATCTCCCCGCCGCTGATCAAGCCCCGTTATATCGATGATGTACCCATCCTGGCGCTGACCTTTTGGAGTGAAGAAGTGGAGCCCTATCTGTTGCGCCGGGTGGCGGCAGAAGTAGAAGAAAGACTCAAACAGGAACCCAATGCTTCCATCAGCACACTGATCGGAGGAGAAAGCCGCCGGGTGGAAGTGCAGCTCGATCCCACAAGACTGGCAGCCTATGGACTGGATGCGGAAAGTGTCAGCCGGATCGTCTTTGCCGCCAATCAGGCAACCGACGCCGGAACCTATCCCTCCTCCCAGGGACAGATCGTGGTTCATACCGGATCTTTTCTGAAAACCACCGAAGATGTCGGTAATGTCGTGGTGGCGGCTCATCAGGGACGTCCTGTCTATCTGGCGGATGTGGCCGACATTCATGATGGTCCGCCGGCACCGGAACAGTATGTCTATTTCGGCATGGGGCCCGCTTCCGAAGAAACCGTAAGGCCCGGCAACTCCCGGCTCGGAGCGCCCTGCCCGGCCGTTACCCTGACCCTTGCCAAACGCAAAGGCACCAATGCCATCAGTGTGGCAAACAAGGTGCTGGAACGGGTGGAAGGGTTAAAAGGAACACTGATCCCGGACAACATTCATGTCACCATCACCCGCCACTACGGTGAAACCGCCAAAGAAAAAAGCGATGAACTTTTGCTGCATATGCTGATCGCCATCGTATCGGTCACGATCCTGATCTGGTTCACCCTGGGGCATCGGGAATCCGGCGTTGTGGCTTTTGCCATCCCCGTAACCCTGGCACTCACCATGGCAACGTTCTACCTTTACGGCTATACCCTGAACCGGATTACGCTTTTTGCCCTCATCTTTTCCATCGGCATCCTGGTGGATGACGC
>PNOB01000168.1 GCA_013824585.1 Desulfobacterium sp.
AAGCAGATTCTGTATCTGCTTTGCCCTGTTTCCAGCTTCCGGGATATTCCTGCTTCTCTTGATCCGCATCATCAGGGTTGCCATATTGGATAGCTTTCCGGATACCAGACTTTTCGCAAGCTTCAGACCAAATTCAGGGTTGTCCAGAACCTGGTATTGCCGTTTGCGCAGAAACACATTTTTGGATTCCACCGGAGATAGTCGGCCCAGATATCGGCCATATTGGGTCAGAAAAACTGTATCAATATTGTTTTTCATCAGCATGCAAAGGGCGTTGTGCGTGATTTCAATATTTCCGAACAGAAGAAGCTGATCCAGCTTATAAGTAAAAAGGGTATTGTAAACGTCATCCCCCCTTTTGACCAGCAGATGCCTGCCTTCCCGGATGATTTTTGCCCCCTGGGTTTTGATATATATGATCATGTCCGCCTCCTATGAAGTTTTTGACTTCACAGTAGGAGGCGGCAGTGATCTATTCAAGGATTGCAACGTTGCAATTATCTAATTGTCAAAGAGCTTACCCGAAAAGCATTCAGGGCAGTTTCGGGAAATCAAAAAAATCGGTTTCACCAACAAACGTGGAGACGGTATTTAAAATCGATTCCGCACCGGATTCGGACACCGGGCTTACGCCATGAGCCAGGATCGAGAGATTCCGATTGCTTTGAATATTTTTAATCTCCTTTTCCATTTTATAAAATCGCGCTCCAGCTTCGTGGCCCATGGCCCGCAAGTATTCAAAGGTGGCGGAAAGAGGTAACTTGAGATGCTTCGTATAGGGGTCATAATATTTCTGTTTGAATGCTTCCTTCAAGAGGTCGGGTATGACATCCAGCTTTACCTTTGAATTATCGCATTTGGACACCTGTTTAAACACGATCTGGCCATAGAGTTCAAGTGACCGGTAAATTCGTGCCGCAGCATCATCAAACCTTTTGTCTGCCATTTTCCGGCGGGCATTGTTAATCAGGTCTTTGACCAGACTCCTATCGAATTTGCTGGAGCTGTCGGTTTTTGTCACCACCTCATCCAGATGGGTTTTGCAGACTTGCAGGGATTCAAGAAATGATTCCAGATTTCCAGCCTGGTAGGTTTGAATATATTTTTCAAGAGCCGCCATGCCTTTTTCGATATTTCGCTGTGCCGCTTTATGGCTGAACTGGTCCCAGAGGAGAAAACCCTGGGCCAGCGGCAAAATAAATCCAAAATAATCCGATATTTTTGGCGGGGTCTGCCGGTTAAAATTACCAATAATGTCAATCACCGCCGAAAAACGGCGGCAATTGAAGAGTGACCCGACCTGGCGGCGTTCTTCCTCGGCAAAGACGGCCCAGGGGCTAGCCTCGGAAAACATCTGTTCCGCTCCATTGACAACGGTGCCAAGGCCATTTTTATTTCGCAACCCGCCGCCCACATAATTGAAATGATATGACCTTCCCAGTGCCGCAAGAAGCAGAGCTGCGGTCATGACTTTGGTGCCGCCGGTATAATCCACCATGATTTCATGGGCAGGGACTCCGGATTTTTCTGCCCGGTCAATACATTCCCGGGTCCGAGTATAGCAGATGAAAAGGGAGTTGGGGTTATCGGTGATGAAAAATTCACAGCCAGGCTTTTTTTCCAAAGCAGCTAAAATTTCATGGGACAGGGGCACCGAATCATGGGAGGCGAAAAAAATTATTTTATCGGGTTGATAAGCCTGAATACTCTTGATAAGCGGAGCAGTGGTTCCACCGAGGGACATGAGCATGAGTTGTATTTTTTTATTTTCCATCAGGAAATTGTCTCCATACTGATTCAAAAAGATTACTCTAACTATCCAGCATCCACTATCTTTTCGAGAGCGGTTATGAGAGGGGGGAGGTCATCCGTAATTGTATCCCATACACGATCAAGGTCAATATCAAAATAAACATGGATTAACCGGTTTCTCATTGCGATGATATCCACCCAAGGAATTTCAGGATGCAGAGCCCGGCTTTCCTTTGAAATCCGTGTGGCTGCTTCACCGATAAGTTCAACTGATTTAACAATGGAAAGTGTTAGCATACGATTGCTTTCAAGATCCGCACCTGATCTGCCTCGGGCAAATGACACTGCTTCACAGGCGGCATCCAGCATATGGCGAACGCGAATCAGGTCATCTTTTCGCATACTCAACCTTTGCAGTTTCAAGAACTTCCTGCCTGAAATAGCGACTTATTTCACCTGGAGTCCGCAAGTCAACTTTTCGGCCCAGTATTTTTGAAAGCTCATTTTCCATTCGCGCCAATTTGATGAATCCCACCTTATTTCCAGGCTCAAATTCTACCAGCATGTCAATATCGCTGTCCGTCTTGAAATCATCACGAAGAAAAGACCCATACAGTGAAAGCCTTTTAACATGATTTGCTACACAAAATTGGGCTAACTGTTTTTTCGGTATTTTTAAGCTTTTTTCCCGCATAAATTAAACCTCTTTATTTCCATATTTTTTCAACACTATACTCAAATAGACATCCCGCCGCAATATTTTTCCAGATACTTGCCTATCCGCCGGTTATGATCTTTGTAAATTACAATTGAAAAAACCCCGATCAAATTCGAATTGTGTTTAAACAATAAAAACATTTTCAGCATGATAAAAGGTGCCTTATTTTTCTTTGCAGAATGTTTATTATCCGTTATTTTTCAAAGTGAATTTTTGATTCGATTTCTGTATTTCTTTCCTTCATTTTTGCTTTTCTTTGCTTTGAGCCGTCGGGTTTCCATTGTCCGAGTTCTTCGAGTTTATTTTTTAACTCAGTGTAGACAAAGTTTTTCAAATTTTCCGACAGGCAACGTTTCACCAGCAAAGAAATCTGGTTTGGGTCATTTTGAAGTGAGGCGATTTCCTCGATCATTTTATCTTCTTCGCTCATGTTTGCCAGTCTTTCTGCTTCATCCTTTGCAATAGCTGCTTCGGCAAATCTGACTTTTTTTTCTTTTTCTTTTTTTATGCTCTCCAGGACGGATTCCGATTCTTCTTCTTTTAGATTATCAAACAAACCATACCCCACAGCAGTTTTCGCGCCCACGCCTTCTTCTGTGAGCGCTTTTCGGAACGCTTTTCGCATCATGCCCGTCAATTCAGGATTTTTTTTATCCACCAACGCTCGAAAAATAAATACCGTGTCTTTTGCAACGGTGAGAAATTTCAACGGAACCGGGTTTAAATAATCACCAGGCGGTATTCGGTTCGTGTCGTCGCTGTAATAATCGCCATAATGCGGATTCATGATGTCCACATGTAGATCCGGCATTTTTTCAGGATAGGCATCTAGAAAAAACACGCTTCCTCTTTTTGCCTGGGTGCCGAAAAGTTGCGGCACGCCCGTCCAGTCTTCTTCATCATTGAAAAAAAGTTTCCCTGTTTTTTTATCTGTTTCAATTTTTTCCGGCGGAATATCAGGAATCAACCCAATCGTGTGAGCGAATCTCAAAATTCCCTTTATTCCGGATGCTGGAACATAAGGGGTGCCCATGTTATGGTCAAATACCATGCTGACTTCATGGGGGTGGGTTTCGCCAATGCCGGTTATTAGAGGGGTTTTGAGTGTCGCCTTAAAAATCACAGTTTCATATATGGGTGATAAAACAATGCAATAATTTGCCTGATCACTGTGTTTTGCCTCAAGGAGCTGATTAACCTTGTCTTTTGATAATTGTTTATATTTATCATGGTAATAGGTAACGGCATTATCTTTGTTGCCCTTTTCATCGGCAGCCTTGCAATCGTCAAAGTTCGATATGGGTATGAATTTGTTGTACCAGAGGCCGAAATTGCCGTCGGGCATATTCTGGGATAAATTTTGTAATTTTACATAAAATGGATAAGCCATTAAATTGCCCTCCTATAATCCGGCGTTTGCGTAGCGTTTGACCCACTCCAGCAGGGCAAGAGTTTCTTTCTGTGCGGTGAGATATTGTGTCTGTTCCATTTGCGAAATGTTTTTGATGAACTCTGTTGCGTTTTGGCCGGTTGTCAGGTTGTTCCGGCAAAGCCATTCTTTGACAATATTGAACATTGTCATGTGTTCATTCTTTCCTTTTGCTATCCAAAACGCCAGGGCCTGACCAAAGCCATTTTGCAGGATCATGGAAGGCGCTCCGGCGGAAAACGGTTTAAATTTTTCTTTTTTATCCTGCGGGATATCGGCCACTTTATTTAAGGCAAACTCCGCTCTTTTCTGACCCAATGTTCTCATTTCACACCTCCCATGCCATTACCGTTGTTCAGCCATGCGATTTTACAAATTCCCCGGCCCAGGGTTTCATCTCCACCGATCTGGATGAAATCTTTGACCACTTCCTCGATATGATTTTGGATCATGTCTGCCTGAAGTTCATTTAATCCCGCTGACCGGCTGTAATAAACAATAGAATACATCAGCGTGTCTGACGGGAGCAGTTCCTGATATCGCAATGCTCCGTCTTTCGCCGTTCCTTTCTCGGAATCAATTTTTATCTGGGTCTGAATTTCCGTACACGATGATACGCAGTAATCAAACATTTCATCGGAAATAAGCAGCAGTCTGTCTATTTTCGGAAAGCCGACAGGGAGTTTAAATCCAGTATCGAGATCAGAAGCCACCACGACCGCATCCTCAAGGATAACCTCTGCCGGGAAGGTTCCACTTAATTTCAAGGCATTTTCTCCACTTAAGGGCGGAATATCATCAAATGAGGAAAATCCCGAAAATTCGAGGTCATTTTTTAACCTTTTTAATGCTGTCGGACAGGTAACCCAGACAAAAGGGGCCACATTGCTGCGCATGGGAAAGGCAAGGAGTTTGGCATCGGAAATGGAAATCGCACCCGGATGATCACCATCAAATCCTTCCTGATTTTTATCATTATCCTTGTCAGAGCCGAAAATAAAGTTGATGGTCTGCCCCTGCTTTTCACCGGCGAATTTCCGGTAATGGTCCCGCAATGCGCCCTTGACGCCCGAAGCCTGAATATGAGGCCAGTTGGTGTGCCGTTCCCGCTGAATGGGTAGGTCAACGGCCGATGTGGATGCTCCGCTGCCCGCATGGACTGGAGAAATGGCGTAAAATGTGCAAATAGAAAACAGTTCTTTTGTCAGCATGATTATACCCCCTTGATGGTGATGCAGTTGTTGTTGATTTTTTGATTAAAAACGGTTCCGGCTGGAAAAAATCCCTTCATGGGCTTGTGAAAGCCGGTATGCAAATCCCACCCACCGAAATAGAGGATTTTTCCGGTGGCAACCACCGACCGGTTTGCCATGTCATTGCCTTCAAGGATGGAAAGAGTTGCGTACAGATTTCCATTGTCTTCAAATTCCAGTGATTTTTCAGGCATTTTTTGGTACCAGCCGAATCGCTGTTCCGCCCCGATTTTTAAAACACCCTGATCCTCAATGGGCAATTCTCGGTCTGTTCCAAAAACCAGGCTTACGTCTTTTTTTAACCTGGCATGATTGAATGAATACAGATGGCCTTCACGAACTCTTCTGTTCTTTTCAAGGGCAATGCCGGTTCTCGGCTCATTCTTAAAAAAATCTGTGCTGTTTTTGGCTTCAATGGCCGCCTCATTCGAATGGAGATCTTCTTTTTTTATCCACATACCGCCAAGAGAGACAATCTCTCCCTTTTCATCTTTTGCCCAGAGGAATTCAGACGATGCTGATTTCAACAATCGACTTTTTAATGGTTTGCCTTTGATTAATTTAACTTTGTCCCCAAAGCTGTCTTTTGGTTTAAACCAGGAATACGGAGCCGGGATATAAATTGTATTTTCCAGCATGAAAAACGGACCGATCAGGCCAAACGGGGCAGGAGTTCCTGCTTGTCCGATCGCATCATAAATCTCGCTTGGCGTTTTTCCGCTTCCAAAATCATCGAATGAAATCTTGTTTTGAATCAACGCGGCTGTCCGTATGGCCCCAGCGATGGTATGGGCCGGGGGCGGGAAAACATGAAACGCCGTATGGTTTTCGCCAAGGGCCATCGGCGACGCACCCTTAAAAAACAGCGTATCCACCGGGGTAAATTGATACCAGTTACTCATTATTTCCTCCTTTGGCCATAAATGCGGCGACAATCAGGCTCTCCGGTTTGAATTCGAATTTTTCATTACTGTTTTTATAAACTGAAATGTCGGTCATCTTTCGCGCAAAAATTTCTTGTTGATCTTTTTTACCCACCGATGACCGGTCAAGTTGCTTTAATATCATGGCTTCGAGCATGGTTCTCCAGTTGTCGTGTTTCAATATGGCGTTAATTCCGTCTCTCAGTTGTTCCAGCCGGTAAACCACAGATGTGGAAACCTGAGATTTGTTTTTGACGGCATCGCCAATGGATGAAAAAGATTCCCATGCCTGTTCGTCGCACCATTGCCGCACAAAATAACGGGAACCGCCGGAACGTTTGCGGAGCTCAATTGCGCAGGCATTTCTACCGGCTTCATTTTTTGCTTTTTTATCTAAAAGGAGATGGGCCGCATCAATCATCTGGGGCAGGCTTTCTTTGTGATGGCAGATCAGAATGCCCGCTGAGATTGAAATGCCCTCGCCATTACCCAGATTGATGGATAGTTTACCGGGTTCAGGCGTCCAGGAATCCATGACATCTTCCGGCGATTGATTTTTTTGAATCCATTTGTATGTTGAAGTGTAATATCGGCGGATTTCGTTGGCGGCCTGAAGTGCCTCCTCCACCGGCAACACCGCGCATACATCGTCGCCGCCCGCATAGATAAGGGTTCCTTGATATTTTTGTATGATGCTCGAAACCCCATATAGTGAAAAGTCCCCCAAAGATTCAGAAATTGCCGCATGAATAGCCGGAGTGACCAGCCTTTTTGTGTTGAATATGTACTGCCAGTTTTCACGATATTTTTTCTCGAAACTTGGTTTTTTCATACGTTCGACGATTTCCGGATGCATGACCGATTCCCAGGTAGATCCCAAGGTTTTCCCGTTGACCAGGTCCCCCATTTTATCGCCGTCCATCATCAGGATGGCGAAATACCGATCATGATTGTCGGCTTTTTCATCTGATTTATCGTGAACTTTCTGGGCAAAGGCTTTCCTTTTTTCATCGGGAAGATTCTCCCTTTCAAAAAAACTGGTCAGGGCGATATCCGTTGTTGAGGGGAAACTTTTTTTATCCTTGAAAACACTATGAAGAAGATGATCCGAATCGCGTTTCATGGCCTCAAATGTCATGCGTTTGGTCAGGCATATGGAACAGAGTTTTTCATTTTCATTGAGGTTATAACCCAGATTGTTTTTCTCATTCCCATCCCACTCTTTCCTGAGATGATGCCAAAATTCTCCGGTACCTTTTTTATATTCGCCTGCCGACATACCTTTGATGAATTTTCTGTGATGCAACACCTCAAACTCGCCACACAGGTGACATTTCTCTCCGGTTTCCGGCATTCGGGTGACGATTTTCATGTTTTTAGAAACCGCCAAAGCGGTCTGAGCAAGAGAATGACTCACGGGATACAATGCGCCCCGGCCGGATTTGTCAAAGTAGGGATTATCCGCAATTATTTTGTTAAATCCTTCAAGCAGCTTGAACGGATTCTCGTAAGTGCTTTGTGGGAGAAGTTTTTCAATTTCAGAACGATCACTTCCGTTCACGAAATATGCACTGGCCCATTCCAGATCCCAAAATTTGCTGTTTTGTCTTTCAAAAATTTCTTTGACATATGTTTTTTGATCATCAGATAAAAAATCGCCCATCTTGGATGTCGCGGTATTGCAAATTTTTTGGTACAGCTTTGCCCATGCCGACCGGATGTGACTTTTGAGCGTATTGGCGATGCTTTCAGCCTGATTCATGGGTATCAGGAAAAGAAATTTATTGGGGAAAGTGGCGATGTCTTTTGGCGGATTCAAAAAACCATCTTGAGAGACCTTCCAGTTTTGTTTCAAGTATTCATTGACCAGCGGCTGATCAATTAATGATGGATAAAGGATGTGATCAGGGCCCAAGTTTTCGATGACCCAGCGCATGCCTTCAAACGCCAGCCAGGACAGCAGCACGGATCCGGTCCAGTAGTCGCGCAGTTTCCGGGCTTTTGAAATAAATGCCTGAACCGGCGTGATGCTGAAAACCATCATGCCGATTTCGGATTCATCCCCCCCAAGCTCAATGCATGAGCAAAAGGCGGAGCACAGGGCATTGTGCTGCCATATGGAATGGTCGGGAAACCGGGTATCCGCCGGCACCCGATGCCAGAAGCCCCCCAGGCCGCTGACATTCTGCTCCGCCAGTTTAAATCGTAAAATCAAATGAGTGTAAAGAAAACGAGCGACAGCAAATCGATCTTCATCGCCTTTGAATTTGTCGGAATATCCGCCCAGGCCGGCTTTTATTCCGATTTCTTTTTCTATGAAATCGATCAGTTTTTCATGTATGTCCCTGGCACTGTTTTCATTCGTGCCAGTCATTGTAATCTTGAGTCGTGCGGTTTCAGATGTGGGATGAGTGATAATCGGATTATCCAGAAAAATTATGGCCCCGTTTTTATTCGGGTCCAGGCTATATGAGGGGACTTGTCCCCGCTCAAATCCTGCGGCAATACCATCGGCTTTTTTCCAGAATTCTTCATTTGTTTTCTGAAGTCCGTATTTTTCAAGGAACTCTGCCGCCCTTTGTCCATGGCCCTGTATCTTAAAAATTTTATCCAGAGGGTCATGCATATAGGCAATGAATTTTCTGTCCCAGTATGCAGTATCAGGTCTTGTAAATGTCATTTCGCGCCTGCGGATAGTTGATTGAGTTTTTGATTCATTTTTTCGCAGGTTTGAAAATATTCCTTTCGTTTTGCTGTGTCGTGATAATTATATGGCATAAAGAGAATCTGCCCCTGATATTTCCCGTTTGGCAGTTTGCTGACATGGAGAAAATAGGGTTTGGAATGGCGTTCGCTGATATTTACTTCACCTTTAACAATGAGCGGTTTGGCTATCAGTGATCTTTTTACATAATGACGCCTGGGCTCAAGGCTGTTCCTTGCATCCCGATATGCTTTCCCGATTTCAGACAATGCATCTTCCCACTTGTCTTTTATTCCGAATTTGTTGAAAAAAAATGATTTGTTGCTAAGTGACGAAAAAGATTTTGGCGCCTCTAATAGCCTTAAAGAACCGGGTAGGTCATCTATATAAAGCGACCCAAATCCGTTCCTTGAATGTGATCCAAGACCGCCATAATTACTCAGCATTTTAAGTGAATCCACTATTTGATCCCTGAATAACTGGTTTTTTATGTTAAGTACGATTTTGAATTTTGTTCCGGACGGAACATACTCTTTTGTATAAATATTTTTCTTTTGCACTCTATTATATTCGCACAAACC
>PNOB01000169.1 GCA_013824585.1 Desulfobacterium sp.
TCACAGGCCTGAATGATGGAAATTACATTTTTTCTGCTGGAAATAATCGTCGGGTCCGGGATCAGCCAGAGTGCATCCATTTCCGGAAGAATTTTATCCAGAGATTCTTTTGTCTGATCCATGTCCGGAACAGCTTCGCCTATAATGTTGATGCCGGCCTTATTCGCATCTTCTTTTGACAGGGCTATCCATTGTTCATTGACCTCTCTGGAATAGAGTACACCGATATTTTTTATATCCGGAAAAAGATTTTTAAAATGCATCAGATGCATCATGGGATGGAGTTCATTGGAAATTCCGAAAACAGAATCTCCCTGGGGGAGCCGTTGCCAATTCATAATGGAAGAAAACAGAATTGTTTTTTCCGGAGCATACTTTATGGCTGTAAGATATGCTTTTGTCCCGATACAGTAAATCATACGATATGGATTTCTGGATATCGCCCGATACAGTTCGGATGTCTCTCCTTCGAATCCTTCAATCGTATATTCAGCTACTTTGTATGAAATCGTCTTTTTGTATTCCTCCTGGGCGATTTTATATTTTTCAATAGACACATCGGAATTGAGCAGAAGAATATCCGGCACTTCTTCAGCAGATACAATTCCCGCAAGAAGAAGGAACAGGCAAAACATCAAAATGATTTTTGATATCCTCATTTCTTCTTCTTCTCCTGCTGCTGCCAGGTTACATTTTTTGTCAAATTCAACATCATCATATCTTTGTCTGTAACGGCCTGAAAACTGTCCAGGCCAAGCATGCGGATCTGTTTTTGTCCAAGGGGTGTATCCGACATCTCCTTAATAATCTGAATCAGATGCTTATGCTTTTCCAAGCAGTTTATGCGTGCGGCAAGTATCATCAAGTGAAATTCCGGCCCGGTCGCAACGACTTTCATCTTCTGATAGAGAACGGGTGTCAGCATTTTAAGCCTGTCAAAGTTGTTCTCAGTGATAAGTGCGGCTCCGGACATGCCAAAGCTGACAGCCATCATGGCATCAATATCTTTGGGTACGGTCAATATTTTCAATGCATCCACATTCAGCTTTTTATTAAAAAACATGTCTTTGATGGCGCTGAGCGTATGTTGAATACTGCTGGCAGATGCAATGTTTACTCCAGATGAGGCAAGATCCGTAAATTCCGTTTTTGCAATCAGCAGCCTTTTTTGTGTGCTTTTTCCGTTTCGGGTTCCGATCAGAATTGGTTTGCCTTGAAAGGTGCTGCATATTTTTTTGTAATGCCAGCTTGAGGTCAGAATCAGGCAATTTTTTTCATGAAAAATCTGTTTTTCAAATTCAGACCGTTCCTTTACAGGCTGCAATTCATAAGGTCCGAAACGGGAGAGGTATCTGTCGAATTCCATTTTTAATGATTTAAAATTATTGATGCTTGTCTCAGAGCTGTGAAAATACACGAATGTCTTTTCCTCGCCGGAAAAGGCTGCTGTGGAAAACAAAAACACCGGAAGCATGATTAATGCTACATGGATAGCAAAATGCTTATAAAAGGTGTCTTTCATTTTCATCACAGCCAGTTGCATGTTGTTATACCGCGATTTCAGGATTTCATGTATTTCTCTTTACATATAAAAACGATTGGATAAATTTTACAATCGATTTATTAATTCTTTGTCTTATTCATCTTCCCCAAAGCCAGAGAACAGTCTGATGCATATTGGGCTGCCTGTTCCGATTTTGGGAACTTTAAAAAATGGGAAAGCGCTTTTTCATATTGCTGACCATTCTGATAAGAGATCCCCAGACAGGTATGCAATGGTTCACTGTCCGGATAATAGGCAAGCCCTGTTTCAAGCGTCCTGATTGATTCCGGAAACGCATTCTTCTGTTGCTGCAGGATGCCGAGGCCTAAAAAAGCATGATGATTGGGCGCATATTGTAATGATCTTGTAAACATTTTTTCAGCGATATTTGGTTTATCCGGTATCGCCTCAATCCCTGCATAGTCTCCATGACTGAATGTCATGCCCAGTTTAGAATAAAAATCAGAGTGTTTTTCATAAAGCTCTTTTTTATCAACAAGATCAATTGTATCGACAAATTGATGAAGGCTTGAATAAAATTCGGTTCTGAGTTTCCGGCCAAACTGAAGAATCATATCCTGAGTCAGGCAGGGGTCATTCTCAAAGTACAGGATATCCTCAATATGGTTGAGCCAGATATCATCGTGAATGTTGAATTTTTTTTGAAAGTCGGAATAAAGGGCTGTCCCGGGGTACAGATCAAGTATATAGAAAATCGCACTCAGCGGTTTGATCCTGTGAATCAGGTCAATGGTTTCCTGAATCGTATCCCGGCTTTCTCCCGGACAGCCATAGATGATATAGGCTCTTGCAAGGATACCGAATCGAATGGTTGAATGAAATGCTTTTTCAATCTGTTCTGTTTGGATATTTTTATTCAGGCAGTTCCGGATTTTTTCCGAACCGCTTTCGATTCCATAACTGATCTGACTGCAACCGGCAAGCCGCATCCAGTAAAGCATTTCTTCGTCGATATAATTCACATGCGAGATTGCTGCCCATGAGATTGTGAGGTTTCTTTCAAGGATCATGTTGCAGATTTCAATCACCCGTTTTTTCTGCAATGTAAAGGTATCATCTGAGACATAAAAAAAAGTCACACCTTTTTGCACAAGAAGTTCGATCTGATCCACAAAATAATCTGCGGAGTGAAAACGGACTGTCCGTTCCCATATCCGGGGAGAACCACAGAACGAGCAGTTGCCCGGGCATCCCCTGGATAAAGAAAGATGTTGATATACAAAATATTTAGCTGGATTGGGAAGGGTGTCCAGATCCTTGATAAAAGGTGCTTTTCCCGTGAATTGCAGGTTATGGTTGTCGCGGAAAGCAAGGCCTTGAATTTGATGAACTTCATGAACCTTCTGATCCTGAATACAGCGCACAAGATCCAGAAAAGTGCGTTCACCCTCTCCGATAACTACATAATCGATAACCGGGAAATGGTTCATCAGATGCCGCCATAAAAAGGTTGCCCCTGCTCCTCCAAATACGATCTGAACAGAGGGATTCAGTTTTTTGGCGATTTCTGCAATTTCAATTCCACCCCACCGGTTGCCATTCAGGATGGAAAAACCAATAATATCCGGTTTTTTCCGGATCAGTATTTCCGGGATCTCCGGGGAGGATTGGGTGTAATGACAGAGATTCAGAATCTCAACAGAGAATCCATTTTCCATTAGCTGTGCTCCGATATGGTAAAGACCCATGGGAACAACGCCCACATCTCCATCATGTACACGTTTTTCAATGAAATAGGGATAGATCAGTACTATTTTCATGATATGAAATTCTGAAATCCGGAATGCTGTTGAATCGTTTTGCAACCTCATCAAACTAGAGAATCTCCATATCCCATTTTTCAATACCGTTCAAATGATATATCAGGGTAATTCAATAAGATTTCTTGACTCCTTATATGACGATCGGCTATGTCCCTGGTTGCAAAAAGTGACTTTAGATCGATCAAGAGGAACCGATGAATCCGAAAGTAGTAAAATCCGATGCACTTCTTCTTCTTACGGCAGTGATCTGGGGATTTGCATTTGTGGCACAGCGGGTGGGAATGAATCATATCGATCCTTCACATTTAACGGCATCCGGTTTGCTCTCGGAGGGCTGTCTCTCACGCCATTCATTCTATATCGCAAAATGCATGAACCTTTTCCGAAAAAAACCAAGCGTCCGGGGTCTGTCTTACATTTTTTTATCGGCAGCACACTGGCTGGTTTTTTTTTGTTTGCAGGAGCCTCTCTTCAGCAGGTCGGGATTGTGTATACAACCGCAGGGAATGCCGGTTTTATTACCGGCCTTTATGTGGTGATCGTTCCGGTTCTGGGACTTTTCTGGAAACAGCGGGCAGGTGCCGGAACCTGGGTCGGCGCTCTTCTGGCAGCGATCGGGCTTTATTTTTTAAGCGTGACCCAGGATTTTACCATTGGAAAGGGGGACTTCCTCGTTCTGATCAGCGCTTTTATATGGGCATCCCATGTTCTGATCATCGGGTGGCTTTCACCCAAAACCGATTCAATTCAACTGGCAGCCTTTCAGTTTGCGGTCTGTTCTGTCTTAAGCCTTTGTACGGCGATTGTGTCTGAAGCCATTGTGTTTGCAAATGTGATGAAAGCGGCGATTCCCATATTGTACGGCGGTTTGATGTCTGTTGGGGTTGCTTATACTCTCCAAGTCGTTGCCCAGAAGGATGCCCATCCAGCCCATGCATCCATTCTGCTCAGTCTGGAAACGGTTTTTGCTGCCATAGGCGGATGGATTGTGTTGAATGAGATCCTGAGTATTCGTGGTGTGTTCGGGTGTTGCCTGATGATGGCAGGGATGTTGATCTCCCAGCTCTGGGCACGGAAGGGCGCTGTCGAATAAATGCAGACCCCGACATTTCGGGCATGACGGCTTGATGATTTTTTATAAATCCATCATGAATGGATCAGTGATAATAAATTGCCGGAAAATATTTTTTCCTTTTCCTTCTCCTGGATGGGAAGGCTATCCACCCATGATCGGCTGCCGGTATAACTGAGTTCTCCGGGCGTGTTTGTCCGTAACCCGTATGGGGCATCTGTTCCATAGATCAGCTTGTTCGGACCAATGAATTGAACTGCTTTTGCCACGATGCTTTTGGACAGATAGGGTCCTGAGAGATCCAGGTAAATGTTGGGGAGTTCCTTGGCCATTGGCCAGGTCTTTCTGAACCAGGGAATTCCAAGGTGCGCCAGAATGAATTTTTGTCTGGGGAATCGGGAAATCAATTCCTGGATGTTGCCGGTTTCGGTTCGACTTCCCAGATGCATCAAAATGGGCAGATTCAGTTCCTGACATCTTGCCGCAACATCCTGAAGCAGGGCACCTGGGTCATAGTTATGAAACCAGGGATGGACCTTTACGCCCCGCATATTGTCTTTTTGGATCCCATGTTCCAGTTGTTCCATTACATTGGGATTGTTTTTTGGATTCAGAAACACAAAACCGATGAACCGGTCCGGATATTGCCGGATTGCTTCAGCAACCGGCCGATTGTCCGGGTATGCATGAATTTCATGATATTTCCCGCTCACCTTAATCTTTCCGGGACGGGACATGACAGCGTCTTCGTAGATTGAAAGCGCAACTTTATGAAATGGGCTCTGGAGTACCATTCGACCAAACCAGAGCAGGCTTTTGGGAACAGACGGCAGGTTGTCGCAGGTTGCAGCAAAAAGTACAATTTTATCAACACCTCCGGCATCCATGGCCTGGATCATTTTTTCGGGTGAATTCTCATGTTCAAGATGGCAATGGCTGTCAATAATCATCATTGGAATCTCCTGAGGCAATTTCAAAACGATTAAAAAGCGTCACACCGGCGAAAGCCGATATCCAGAAAAGAACTGAAAATACTGGATAGTGTTACGCTTTACTTCGTGTCCGGCTTTCGCCGGAACTACAACAACAGACTTTTGAAATTGGCCCTCCTGTCTTAAAAATGAAATTTCAGGATTGCGAAAAGATCGTTCCTTATTGCTTTGGACGATGTCAAAGTGGATGAATTGTGTCAATATTTTTTAATTACACCATAGACCATAATTGCTATTTTTTTATGACAGAACTTATGGTATAAAAAATGAAGTATTTCGTTTCATCCTGGAAGCACAATTATCCAATCCAATAAATTGATTACACTTACCATATCGGATTTCAACCGGTTATCTTTATTAAATCACAGGAGATTGTTCGGGTCGTATCCGGCAATGCAATGTTTTTTCAATGATAACAAAACGAAAATGGTGAATCATGATTACAGTTGAAAAGTTTAAACAGATGGGAATGCTGGAGCAGCTCGAAGCGTTGGAAAATATGAAAAAGACAAAAAATGATCATTGTATCGTAGCGCTGTATGATCTGTATACGCACCCCCTCGGGGATGATGCAATCGATTATATGGTCGGTATGACACTTCGTGAGCTGCTGGTTGAAAATGAACAGGAGACGGTAATGGGGATAACCCATGAAAATCCTGCGATTCAAAAGATCTGTCTTCAGATTTGCGGCCAGCGTTGCTTTGCGTCGGCAACACCGGTGTTGATCAATCTTTTCAAGAAACACCAGGATCACAAGATGATGTATGAGACTTTTTTGGCCATGTCAAAATCTGATTCCAAAGATTTCATTGAAATTTTTCGAAATTTTATGGGTCATCCAAAAGAAGATGTTGCAGCGATTGCCATTGGCATGCTCGGAAAGCATCAGGATGAAGCCTCTATTGATCCTCTTTGCCGGATTGTTGAGAATGGAGAGACAGATGAGAATTATAAGAAATGTGATCTGATCACCGGTGCAGCAATTGAGGCACTGGGACAGATGCCAGCTGTAAGAGCGGCATCATTTTTGGTTTCAAAACTGCATTATCGAAATCCCACCGGGCGGTTATTGGTGCACCAGGAACTGGTCAAAAAAGGGAAAGAGGTCATTCCGCTATTCGAAAAAATAATGGAGGAGGATGATATTGATAAAAAAATCATGGCTGCCAATGTACTGGGATTGATCGGTGATAAAAAAGGCGGTGAGATTCTCATTCTGGCCATGGATAAGGGTGTGATAAAAGATTTAAATGTCAAGTACGCTGTTTACGAAGCAATCGGACGTATGCAATTCATGAAGGGGACCATTTTTTTAATGGACGGTTTTTCTGAACAGGACCCGCTTCTGCTCACGGCTGTAATGACGTCTCTTGATTCCCAGTTGCATCCAGGGGTGACGAAAAAGCTGACGGAAATGATCCAGAAGGGGGATCAGCAGAGTCAGCGATTGGTACGGGCGATTGTAACTGCCAAGGCCATGAAAATTTTTGAAATCCTGTACCAGGAACATGATCTGGCCCAGCTTTTCATGGAGTCCATTTTTGCTGTAAAAGATCAAAACAGGATTGATGCTTTCCGGGAAAAGCTGGAAACAATCGATTCGGCTGAAGCAAAAAAAGATGCAAAAGCATTGTCAGAGGTGGTTGTGACAAAGGGTGGGAAAAGGGTACTGGTTGCCGATGATTCCAAGGCAATGCTTGCTTTTTATCAAACAGCAATTTCCGGATTCGGTCTTACAGCGGTGACAGCGGAAAATGGAAAAGATGCGCTGGATATCTTACATCAGGGAGACACTTTTGATCTGATATTGACGGATATGAATATGCCGGTCATGGATGGGATTGAATTTACGCGACTTACCAGAAAAAATCCTGAATTCCGGGACACGCCAATTGTGATGATTTCAACTGAATCCGAAATCTCACAAATCGAACTGGCAAAAGAGGCTGGCGTGGATGTTTTTTTGAGCAAACCGTTCACTCAGGACAAGCTATTGGAAACCATCAAAAAGCAATTGGGTTCAAACCTTGATTTGTGATTTACAGGATCATATGAGTCAATAAACAAGATTTAAACCCAGGTTGGCATTATTTCGGTAACTGGTCATAGAAGTAAACCATGAGGTCGGAACGGGTGACCATTCCAATGACATGTCCATTTTCAATCACCGGTAAATGACCGACTTTTTTGGTGATGATTTTTCGAACTGCCTGCATCGGACTCATGCCCGGTTCAATGGTGACAATATCGCGCGCCATGAATGCCTTAACCGGAGCTTCCCATTGATCTTCCCGTTTGATTTTTTTAAAATGGGTTCGGGTAATCATACCCACCAGTTGTCCTTCATCAATCACCGGTGCGCCCTTAAATCCATTTTCGCGCAACTGTTTGCGGAGCGTTTTCATCTTCAGTTCCGGTGATACAGCCAGAACCGGAAAAGACATCAGGTCGGAGATCCGCACAGAGGACTGATTATGATTTTCAATTAAATCAATCAGGAGATTTGCAATACTCTGGGGCGGTACGGACTTGACCAGTGCTGATCCGGCAGAGGGATGACCACCACCGCCCAGACGACCCATGATGACAGACATGTCAGGGCCGTCTCTTTTGCTTCTTCCGATCACAATACACCGGTCTCCTTTTTGGGCAAATATCCCAAAGGCTGCATCAACGCCTATGGTTTCAGAATATTTCTGTACAACAAGGGCGAGCGTGTCCACATGGCTATCAATGGGTTGAATATTGATGCTGATTGAAAAACCGTTTACATTAACGGTTTGTACATTCTGAAGCATCTCAAAAAGAATTTTTTTCTGGTTCCGGCTGTATAATACAGAGCCCATGAGGGAAGCGACAATATCCAGGTCAGCCTTGCATTCCAGGAGAAAGCCTGCTGCATAGCTGTCCCTTGGGGTTGTAGAGCTGAAGGTCTGGTTGCCTGTGTCTTCATAGATACCGGCAAGAAAAAGGGTGGCAACCATGGGTGAAATTTGAATCTTCCTGTCTTTCATCTCCTCCACCATTGCGGTAATATTCGCTCCCAGGGTTTCCTGCCTTTTCCACTGAGCGTCGATGTTGCCTTCTGTTGAATGGTGATCCCAGAGGTGGATAACAAGATCTGGTTTGTCCTTCAACTGTCCCAGACCATCCAGCCGTTTCCACTGATTGGTATCCACCACAACGAGTTCTTCGATTTTGTCCAGGTCAATTTCATCGGCTGTTTTGATATCCAGCATGCGCTTGTGTGCGGTAAGAAAGAATTTTACATTGGGATTGATCTGTTTTGAAAGCACCGGCACAGTATCCGGATATAACAATGTTCCGGCTACCACGGAGGCCAGCCCGTCAAGATCGGTATTTCGGTGGGTGGTGACAACTCTCATGAAACTTGTTAAAAACTTCTTTGGAGCCAATTTCAAAAGTCTGTTGTTGTAGTTCCGGCGAAAGCCGGACACGCAGTAAAGCGTAGCGCTATCTAATATTTTCAGTTCTTTTCTGGACATCGGCTTTCGCCGGCGTGACGCTTTTAAACCGTTTTGAAATTGGCTCTTTGGGTTATGGTATTGCAAATTCACTTCTCTCCTGGGATTTTTTTCTCAGGTGTTGTGAATTCATGCAAGGGCCTTTCTATATATTTTCAGCATTTATCCGGTTTTCCTCTTTTTGTCAATGCGGGCTGGGTCAAATCTTGACTTGTAATTTATCGAAACACCTGAATCAATGATCGCTGTGGCTCACAAGGAAGAAGAAAAAAGTCAGGATGTATCTGGGGGGGAATATTGATATCATTCCATCATGACGTTTTTTGCTGGGCTTATCATGAGGGTCGCATCTGGCATGGGGGGCAAACTGTTTTTTTTCTTGATTTTTTTCAGATGTTCATATTGTATGCGAACAGTGTCGAAAACCTGTGAATGGAGAAGATCTGCTGAAGAGATAGGTTACGGCATATCC
>PNOB01000170.1 GCA_013824585.1 Desulfobacterium sp.
ACCATTTTTACTAAACTTTAACCGGACAGCAGTGACCGGAATTATAGATTAGATTAGAGTATGGTATGAATGTAGAATTCTTTCGGCATAACCTTAATGAAACTGATATTGACAACGTTACGAATGTTCTTAAATCAATATTCCTGACAACTGGAGACGTAACGAAAGCTTTTGAAGACGAACTGTCTCGTTATGTTAAGGCCATGAATGCTATTGGGGTGACAAGCTGTACTGCTGCGCTGCACCTCTGCCTCTTGGCTTGGGGGATTGGTCAAGGAGACGAAGTCATTACCACCCCGATGAGTTTTTGCGCAACATCCAATTCCATTCTTCATGCTGGCGCCAAGCCTGTTTTTGTGGATGTCGAAGCAGATACGGGAAATATTGATGCCGATCTTATTGAAGAAAAAATCACATCGAAAACAAAAGCTATTATCCCGGTTCATCTGTATGGGCAGATGTGTGATATGAAAAAAATACACCAAGTCGCAGATAAACATGGTCTTATCGTTATTGAGGATGCGGCTCACTGTATTGAAGGTGAACGTGATGGAATCCGTGTGGGGCAATTAGGCGATGCGGCCTGCTACAGTTTCTATGCAACCAAGAACATCACCTCTGGAGAAGGTGGAGCCATAACAACAAATGATCGCGCAAGAGCGGAACATATTAGAATGCTCCGGCTTCACGGGATTGACAAGTCTGCCGTGGATCGATATACCAAAAAGTACAAGCACTGGGATATGCCACTCTTGGGCTGGAAATACAACATGGATAATATCCATGCGGCTCTTCTGGTCGATCAAATCAAGAGAATAGATGATTTATGGAAAAAGCGTGATGCTATTTGGCGTAACTATGAAGAAAAGCTCGCTGGTTTAGAAGGAGTTAAAATTTTGAAGTCATCACCAAATTTAAAACATGCAAGACATCTTTTTACAATCCTTGTTATGCCGGAAAAGCGTGATGCAATTCTCTGGGCATTGCAGGATAAAGGCATTGGAGTGGCTGTAAACTACAGAGCAATTCATCTGTTGAAATACTACCAGGAAGCATTAAAATATCGGGAGGGTGAATTCCCTTGTGCAGAAAAAATTGGAGCAAGTACCATTTCCCTTCCTTTGTATCCATCACTTACAAATAAGGAAGTAGATTATGTTGTTTGTAATGTTCCCTGCATTTTAACTTCGCTTGGTGCCTGAATATGAAAAATAAGATTTACGAAGCCCAACTTCAGCAGGGTCGCCTGACCGATACCGGGTATTTTCCTAAAGTAGTCCTCATTGATACTATCAGCTACTGCAATCTCAAATGTTCCATGTGCGTACATAGGGAGATGCAGCGCAAAAAAGGTATAATGCATTGGGGGCTTTTTACTAAAATCATTGATGAGATTGCTAAAACAGATAAAGATGTGCGGGTCTGGATGGTCTTTTTCGGAGAGGCACTTCTGTTGAAAAGAAGAAATCCCTCAATATTTGAAATGATTGCCTATGCAAAGCGAAAAGGTCTGACTGATGTGGTATTGAATTCGAACGCCAATCTTCTTGATGCAACCGCTGCGCAAGGTCTCATTAATTCAGGCTTGGACGCCATCTACATTGGTCTTGATGCCTTTACCCCAGAGACCTATAAGCAAGTCCGTGTTGGTGGAAATTACGAAGAGACTGTACAGAATATCATTCACCTTATAAAACTTAAGAAGGAAATGAATGCATCGAAACCTGCCGTCTTTGTTCAGTTTGTTGAAATGGATATCAATCAGGCCGAGAAAGAAGATTTCACTGCATTTTGGAATAAACATGGTGCGCAGGTCAAGATAAGGCCCAAGATAAGCTGGGCAGGATCTATTGAAGCATCTAACCTGATTTTGGGAAATGATGAGCGCTGGCCTTGCTACTGGGCTATGCAGACCATGTCGATCACCGATACTGGCAAGGTGGTTACCTGTGCCGTTGATCTGGATGCCCGGCACATCGCCGGGGATGTCAGCAAAAGCACACTGAGTGCAGTATGGAACAGCGGTTTGAAGGAGCTGCGTCGATTGCATCTTGAGAAAAAGTTTGAGAAACTGCCGGAAAACTGCCGTTACTGCCGGGACTGGCAGTCGGCCAGGGCGGATTATTATTCGGTGAATTCATAAATTCATGTGCGGTATCTGCGGATTTACAGGGGATGAAGATCAGGTCGTTCTGAAGAAGATGACGGATACCATCGTGCATCGGGGACCAGACGACGATGGTTATTATGCTGACGGGAAAATCAACCTCGGTATGAGGCGACTCAGCATTATTGATGTCACCACGGGACAGCAACCCATCCATAATGAAGATAAGAATCTGTGGACCGTATTCAACGGTGAGATCTTTAATTTTCAGAAACTGCGGAAGGATCTGGAGGAAAAGGGACACCAATTCTACACTGATCATTCTGATACAGAAGTCATTGTCCATCTCTATGAGGAATACGGTCAGGACTTTCCCAACCGAATCAACGGTATGTTTGCGCTGGCCCTATGGGATAAAACAGAGGACAAGCTACTACTGATCAGGGATCGGATGGGGGTCAAGCCGCTTTTTTATGCACTGGTTGGAGACAAGCTCATCTTTGGTTCCGAGATCAAGGCTATTCTTCAGCACCCAGCCTATCAGCGGGGTGTCAACTATGATGCTATTTATCATTATTTTACCCTGAAAAATATTCCGGCACCGATGACCGCCTTCGCCGGTATCCATTCCCTTCTGCCGGGTGAGCTTCTGATCTTCGCGAGGGGAGACATAGTCAAGGAGCGTTGGTGGAAGATCCGTTTTCAAGAACGGGAAGACTGGGACGAACACGATATTCAAGAGAGAATCCTTACCCTCCTGGAGGATGCCACGAGACTGCGTATGATCAGCGACGTGCCATTCGGCGCCTATCTCAGCGGCGGGGTGGATTCCAGCGTCATTGTTGCTCTCATGGCCCGCTATTCCAATCAGCCCGTCAAGACTTTTACCCTGGGATACGAGGATGAGTTGAAAAATAAGGAAGCGGATCTTGACCATGCCCGTAAGGTATCGCAAGCCTTCCGGACGGAACATCATGAGTATATAATGTCATGGCGAGAACTTCGCGATGACATCGACAAGGTCATTGCTGCCTTTGACCAGCCCTTTTCTGGAACTATCTCGACATTTTTTCTTTCAAAACTGATTGCAAAGCATGTCAAAGTTGCTCTGTCCGGAGATGCTGCCGATGAATTGTTCGGAAGCTATCTGTCGCATCGGTCGGCGATACCGATGTATTATTTCGGCCGCCTTTATGAAAAAGTGAAAAATAATGCACTGACCGCAGAAGATAAAGAACTATTTAAACCGTGCGATATACAATTTCTAAATGATTTGTATTTAAAGTCGGCTGGTGAAGAAGCGCGCTGGCGTTACCATATGGGTGTTTTTATGGATGAAGAGAAAGACAGCCTCCTTTCAGCGTGTTTCCATTCGGAGTTAAACGGCGCCGGCTCCTACGCCCTTTTTTCCGCAAATTTTCGTTTAACATCATCAAAGGATCCTCTCAACCGTATGCTGGAAATGGAGTGGAATACCCAGCTCCCCGACCAGGTACTGGCCTTTGTTGATTTTCTTTCCATGGCACACTCTGTGGAAGTGCGCTCGCCATTTCTGGACTACCGTTTGGTAGAATTGGCCGCCACCATCCCGGGTCATTTAAAAATTCGTCAAGGCAATGTCAAAGATATTCTGAAGCAGACAGTTAGCTCCCTTCTTCCTGATGGAATAACGAAAAGACCGAAAGAAGGATTTGTCCTGCCGATATTTGATTGGATGGTGGATAAACTGAAAGATTACAGTACAGATGTCCTATCTGAATCAAGAATACGGAAACATGGCCTCTTCAATAATAACGCGGTCAAGCGCCTAACCAAAGATTATTATGCCGGCAATCGATCGAACGCCGTCAAGGTATGGAATCTGATGATGTTCCAGCTTTGGTGGGAGATTTATTTTGGATAAAATCAGGACTATTTTATTCGGTATGACAGGGTTGGGAAATAGTGCTTTTGAAGCATTGACTGAACACGATAAAATAAATCTTGTGGCAGTATTAACTTGTAAAAGAAATCATAATCCCTTTCCTTATTACCAATGTGAGAAATTGTATGAGATGGCATCGAAAAAAGGGATTCCTGTCTATGAAGGATTGAATTTAAAGGAAACATCAACATATGAATTCATTCATTCTCTTTCTCCTGAACTGATTGTTGTCAGTACATTCGACCAGATAATCACAAACGCGATTATTCAAATTCCAAAATACGGAGTAATTAACATTCACCCATCTCTGCTTCCACAGTACAGAGGAACAACACCAACTGTCTGGGCATTAATGAACGGAGAAGAAGAAACAGGCATATCCATACACTTCATTGAGAATGAAACGATTGACAGTGGTAGAATTATTTTACAATCCCGGGTGAAAATTATGCCCGAGGACACAGATGGGACACTACGTTATAGGCTTGATCAACTTTCTAAAACGACTCTTGCAAGGGCGATTAATCCGGTTCTAACTTATGATCGATCCTCATTTCCTCCCCAAAACGAGTTATTGGCGACTTATGGTCGAAAAAGAACGATCAAAGATGCCGAAATTACTAAGGGTATGCCATTAAAAAAGATGCTTACCCTGATAAGAGCCATGACACCCTACCCGGGTGCACGTATTTTGCATCAGGGGAAATGGCATATTATCAAGAGCGCATCGCTGATAACGGGAGCATCTTCGTGTCAAAATCAAGATGGTACCATAATGATTAGAAATAAAAATGAGTGGATCAAACTTGAAGTTCAAGATGTCCGCATACATGAGAGCATCAACTAAGGTGAGTGTGAAGCTGCAATAATTCAACAATGAAAGTAAAATGATAATACCGGATATAGTAAATATGCGATTTTTTAGGAAGGAAAATTCAAATAATGAAATACGATTTCCAGGATGATAGAAGTAAAGAGTTTCCGAGGATGGTGATAGCCGGTATATCCTTTGCGTGTAACGCGAAATGTATACATTGTATTTATAGTACTTTCCCGGAAACGAAACAGAAAAGTGCCTTTAAAAAGGTGTTTATGGAGCGCGATATTTTCACAAGGATTGCGGATCAATGTTCTCAATATCCAGGAACACTCCTTCGTCTCGTTGGTTTCGGGGAGCCGTTAATGCATCCATCGATCATGGATATGGCCGAATATGCAAAACAGGCGGGATGTAACGTTGGATTAATCACCAACGGTTCGCTCTTGGGAGAGGAAGAAGCTAAGAAATTACTCAAGACGAATATTGATGCAATAGATATCAGTGTTGATGCATTCTCAAAAGATGTTTACGAGCGTATCCGAGTAGGACTTGATTTCAACACATTGGTGAGAAATGTCAAAAGACTGGTCGAACTCAGAAATGAAATGGGGAAAAACACCTTTATATTTTGCAGTATTGTTGAGCAGGCGGAAGTTTTGCCGGAAATCGAGGAGGCACTTCAGTTTTGGGGAAAGATAGCGGATAAAGTCGTTACCCGGAAGTTTCTCACCTTTGGTCTTTTCGATAGAGATGAGAACAGGACTCCTTATTATGAAAAAAGAATCCCCTGTTTTCTTTTATACGATCGCATCAATGTTGACGTATCCGGGCAAATCAGACTTTGCGGTTATGATTCTTTCGGCAAAACGGATTTCGGCAATATTGAAAACATCTCTATACGTGAGGTGTGGCGTGGTAAAGAACTTGACCGAATCAGGATGTGTCATCAGGAAGGCAGGTTTGAAGAGGCTGGATTATGCGATGATTGCAAGGACTGGCCTTTCCATTCATGGCAGACTAATTACATGATAGATTCTTTTGATAAACGGAGGTAATGAAGAAATGCAGTACGGTTTTCCAGATAACGCCAAAGAGTTTCCCCTGATGATAGTGGTAAATGTTTCATACCTTTGCAATGCGAAATGTATTCATTGTGTGCACACGCTCCATCCCTCAAGCCGGGATGTTGTTGGGAAGGATTACTTTGTTTCCGATGACATCTTTAAAAAACTTGCTGATGAATGCGGGCCGCAGGGCGGATATATTCGAGTTACTGGAACGGGCGAGCCTCTTCTTCACCCCAATATTCTGAATTTAATTAAATATGCAAAAGAAAAAGGTTGTAAGGTTTCCATGATCACAAACGGCAGTTTGTTGGACGCTCACAAGGCCGATTTTTTATTGGATTGTGGAATCGATGGTATTGAATTTAGTGTAGATGCTGCAACAAAAGATACTTATGAAAAGATCCGAAGAGGATTAAATTTTGATCAGCTCCTTAGCAATATCTCCTATTTAAATAAACAAAGGAATGCCTATAATTATGAAACGAACATTATTGCAAGTTTTGTAGAAGAAGATGCCAATCTCCACGAGCGTGGGATAGCGGAGGCTTTCTGGGTTCCGAATTATGTCGATACACTGCAATTTCGAGTGTGGTTGCGGTATGGGAAATTAAGCAATGCAGAGGAAAGCAGGAATTTAATGCAGGAACGTGAACCCTGTCCTTATCCATTCGAAAGAATAAATATGGATTCGGTAGGGAATTTTCATCTATGTGCCTTTGATATCGATCATCATACAGATTATGGTAATATTATGGATCGGCCGGTCGCCGAAATTTGGAGGTGCAAAGAGCTCGAGCAATTGAGAAACCTTCTTCTGGAAAGAAAATTTGATGAAATACCAATGTGTTCAATATGTACAGATTGGGGATGCAGATCGTGGCAGCATAATTTCTGGAAACTCGAGAAAAAGGCTCTTCAGCAAAGAAAGAACATAGGATCATGATATGCGTCATTACTGCAGAAAATAGTGAAAGATAAAGCTAACGTGATTATTGGCATTCTCCAGCCGGGGTATCTTCCATGGCTGGGTTTTTTCGAGCAGATATATCGGAGTGATGTGTTTGTCCTCTATGATGATGTCCAGTATGATAAAGAAGGGTGGCGTAACAGAAACCGGATTAAATCCTCTAACGGAGTGCAGTGGTTATCGGTACCTGTGCAATTTAAACTTTCCAAGGCGCCGCTACTTACAGAGATAAAAATTGACAACAAGGCGAACTGGCGTAAAAAACATTTGGCTTCGATTCGGCAGAATTACTCAAGGTCGAAATATTTCAATGATTATATCAGGTTTTTTGAAGAAGCCTATGCCCGGGAATGGGAATATCTTATAGATCTTGACCTTTTTTTCATCGGTGGACTGTTAAAATTATTAGGTATGGGAGAAAAGATCATTCACAGGTCTTGCAACATTAATGTCCAAGGAGACCGCATTGAAAGATTGATCAATCTCTGCAAGCATTTCGGAGCCGATACATTTTACGAAGGGTCTGCAGGAAAAAATTACATCAATGAAAATAAATTTTTGTCCCAAGGTATCAAGGTATCGTACCAGGATTATCAGCATCCGACCTACAGCCAACTCTATGGGGAGTTTGTTCCTTACCTATCTATAGTGGATTTACTGTTCAATCATGGATGGGGAAGTCTCGCAATCTTGACAGGCGAGGGCTAATTTCAATAAAGAGGGTTCGTTTAATGAGTAAAACGATTTTGATTACAGGCGGCGCTGGTTTTATCGGCAGCAATTTTGTCGGGTACATTTACAACAAGTATCCGGATTATAAAATCATCGTACTTGATGCACTTACCTATGCCGGATTTATTGAAAACCTGCCCGTCAATATCAATGAGGAAAACGGTGACAGATTATCCTTCTGGTATGGCAACGTAAGAAACGGCGAACTTGTCGATACACTGGTCAGCCAGGCGGATATAGTGGTTCACTTTGCGGCGGAAACACATGTGACACGGTCCATCTATGACAATTTCATTTTCTTTGAAACCGACGTCCTGGGCACCCAGACTATTGCCAATGCCGTGCTGAAGTATAAGGACAGCGTGGAACGATTTGTTCATATTTCCACCTCTGAGGTCTATGGAACAGCCAGAAGCGAAAAGATGGATGAAAATGAACCATTAATGCCTATGAGTCCTTATGCCGCAGCAAAAGCGGGCGCCGACCGCTTGGTATATTCTTATTGGGCAACTTATGAACTTCCCTGCATCATCATCCGCCCATTTAACAACTATGGCCCCTGTCAGCATCTGGAAAAAGCAGTGCCGAGATTTATTACAAGCTGTATTATCGATGAACCGATCAGGGTGCATGGCGACGGCAGCTCGGCCAGAGATTTCATATTCGTGGAAGACACCTGCCGTGCCATTGATTTGGCTGTGCATACCGATATACAAAAAGTAAAAGGGGAGGTGTTTAATGTGGCTTCCAGCCAGCACAGAACGATTCTCTCTATAGCTCAGGAGGTTGTCTTCTTGATGGGGAAAGATGAAACAATGATTAAATTTTCCGGTGACCGACCGGGTCAGGTCTTTCGGCATACGGGTGATACAACCAAGATCGAAGCCCGTCTCGGCTGGCAACCGGAAATGTCTTGGGGGATGGGCATTAAAAAAACTATTGAATGGTATAAAAATAACCGATCCTGGTGGGAAAAGCAGCTTTGGATGAGGTCGGTACCGATTATAACGAAAAGTGGTAAAAGAGAGTTGCATTGAGAAGAATGAATCTCTTCATGTCCACCTGTTAAGGAGGTTTTACGGATGCCAGAACTCGTTCCAGATGAATTTGGCTCATTGAGAGAGGGAAATAAGAACCGATACTGGGAAATAAGATTCTCAAAATTTGATTTTTTCTCAAATAGTCAGAACTGGTTGAGTAAGCTATTCTGGAAGGTTTCAACCTTGATAACTTTTCCCCTCTTATTGCTTGCAGCCGGATTCTATAGTCGCAAGCTTTCTCGTGCCGGCTGCGAGAAAGGTAAAGACGGTATACTACCTTTCAAGCTGTTTACCGACGTATATCCTGGTTGTGTCTATTCACCATTTATCAAATCCTATGAGCTTGAATTATTCAAGAAGTGTGACATTAAAGGTCCCATTCTGGAGGTTGGTATAGGTGATGGTTATTTCAGCTCACTTCTTTCAAAACAAAACAGCCAAAGAATTACGTATGGTGCGGATTTGATGTATGGGGTTCTGAAAAGCGCACGCCGCTATGGCCATTGTGACAATTACGTAATCATGGATGCATGCGAAATTCCATTTCCGAATGGTTCATTTAGAACCGTTATCATGAATAACCTGATGAATCACTTACCGAACAGGGAAGCGGCATGAAGGAAATTCTCCGGATATTGAAAA
>PNOB01000171.1 GCA_013824585.1 Desulfobacterium sp.
AACAATCCGGCTGGATTGCTTTACCTCGCCAATCTCACCGATTGCGGTTGTGCTCTTTTCCGGATTTGAATCTTCAAGAAACAGATCACTGGCCCAGTTTATCAGAAGCCCCTGCATATGGTTCAAACCAATATGCACCATGTATCCTAAAACACCTGCCATGAATATCAATACACACCAGACAAAGAACGGATATCTTCTGGATCGATACGGTAAAAGAGCCCAGGCAGTCAGAAGCAATAAACAGATGTAAAACAATGCTGTCCGCTGATTTGAAGAGGCCGCGGCGATCATGCACAAAACAAAATAAGGAAAAGAGAAATTGATTGACTCGGCATGCTGATCCGCATCCATTGTATTTTTTCGGGTAAGCATCAAAAATGCCCGGACATCGATTTTTCCTTCTGTACTGTATTCCTGAGCCGCAAGCAGCGGAAGTGTGATCAAAGGAAGCCACTGGATGGTAAGCATGATGATGGCACGTGGATGGGTGAATAAAACATATACTGCGATACCGAGTAAAAAGAGGGTTGCGATATCCGAAATTCTGTAAAAGTCGGACAGAGACAACACCCACCTGGTCTGGATATAACGGGCTCCCTCAACAACCGGAACCATGAGAAGAGCAAAAAACAATAAATCGGTTTGCCAGCCCCAGAGAACAAGCGCTGCACCCATGAGGAAAGGAGGCGTTTTCATAATGAGGCCAGTCCTTTTTCAATATCACCGACCTGAACCGCATGAAAACGATGGATCATATTTTTCATAGGACCGGGATCCTGCTGGATGCTGCCCGGGTCATCTTTGGTTACGACGATGACGACCAACGGCAAACCATGAGACAGCAGGTTTTGAATAAAATTTTTTCTTTCCTGATCCCAGGAAAGCAGAATGCAGATACACCCGCTTAACAAACCGGCTGATTGCTTTACTAAGGATTGTAGTGATTCAATATTTTTATCACTGCATGTCTGAACACAGGAAAGAATCTCCAGCATCTTTCCAGTTTGGGCCATGCTCCTTCCGGAAGAAAAGCAATAGATTTCAGCCCCGACAAACATAAGATCCAATATCGATTCCCGGGTCTGAAACGTGCAGACCATCGATGCTGCTATCGAGACGGCTTCTTCAAAAACATCGCTGTAAAATTCTTTCTGGAAAGTATCCAGGATCAGGGCATGACGGACAAAAAACTCATCCTGATGCTCCCTTATAATCAGTTCATTGGTTTTGGCCCAGCTTTTCCAGTGAATCTGTTTCATTGGATCGCCGGGGCGGTATTGTCTCAAAGAAAGAAATTCATTGGAGTCACCCACAGATGATGCCATGGAGATCCCTCCGGAGTGATATTTCCGGGTTCCTTCCAGTAAAATGTCAGGAATTTTATAGCGTTTCGGCAATACAAGGATCTTTTGCCGGTTCGGAATGACATGAAAAGATTTGCAGAGACCCAATGGTTCCGGACGGGTAATGGTGATCCCGGTCAGCCAAAGATATCCCCGTTGCCTGGGAATGGTGTTTACGCTCACTCTCCCCTCGGCATTGGGCAACAGTTCGGGAATCGGGGATTCTTTGATCCGGACTTTGGTATTCCTTTCGATCAGCCATATCCATCTGTGAAAAAGCACCTTTCGATCCCAGATATTCCGCTTTTCTTCACCCGGTTCTCTTGCCGTTATGAAGGTCTGAAAAGAAGGGCGGGGATCTTCCGGATTATCATAAAAGTATAATCCCTTCTGTTTCCTGCCGGTCAGGTTGTGAATCCGGATATCATATGTCAATGGTTCACCGACAGTGGCCACACTGGGGAGTTTTCGATCAATTTCAAACTGAATCCGAAAGGAAAAGCTGAAGATCATTGCAAAGATCAGAAGCGGAAGCAGAAATGAAAAAATCTGATAAATCAGACTCTGGCCGGTATCGAGTCCTAGTCCTGCTGTGATGAATATCGTGACCAGAACCAACGATCCTGCGCTGGTGAAGCGTCTTTTGCGCCAGATGGAGGATGAATAAAAAGCATTATAGCTTTTATACAAAAAGAGTTTCATAGGATTGGCAATCTTACAGTCTCATTGTCCCTGTCAGAACGGGATGATTTTCTTCATGTCGGAACAGGGATGGAGAAGATGATCTCCTCAACGATTCTTTCCGGAGTCTGCCCGGAGAATTGAGCCTGTGCATCCATGACAAGCCGGTGAGCAATCACAGGAACAGCAATTTCCTGGATATGATCCGGAGAGACAAAATCATATCCATCAAAAAGCGCAAGGGCTTTGGCAGTCTTCATCAGGGAAAGGGATGCCCGCGGACTGGCTCCCAGTTGAACGCCGGGCTTATTTCGGGTAGCCTTCACAATCTCGACGATGTATTTTTTTAACTCCTCTTTGATGAAAATTTTTTGGACCGCGGTTTTTAATAAAAGCACATCATCAATCTTGACACATGGGCCAATACTTTCGATTGGATGTACGGTATTCTGATCGGTCAATATCGCCACTTCTTCTGCTGTACCCACATATCCAAGGCTGAGCTGAAGAGCAAAACGATCCATTTGAGCTTCGGGAAGCGGGTAGGTTCCGCGGGATTCTATGGGGTTCTGCGTTGCAATTACAAAAAAGAGAGAGTCAAAGCCAAAAATTTTTCCGTCAATGCTGACCTGTCTCTCTGCCATTGCCTCAAGAAGTGCGGACTGGGTGCGTGGTGAGGCCCGATTGATTTCGTCTATCAGTAAGATATTGGTGAATATCGGTCCTTTATGAACCCGGAAAAGCCTCTCCTTTGGGTCGAAAATCGAAACGCCGATAATATCCGACGGAAGAAGATCGGGTGTGAACTGAATGCGTTTGAAGTCCGTATCAATGGAGAGTGCCAGTGTTTTGGCCAGTGTGGTTTTTCCGGTTCCAGGGAAATCTTCAAGCAATACATGCCCGCCACTGGCAAAACCGGCCAGCAGCAATCGAATGGCATTTGCTTGCCCTTTTATGACTTTCTGAATATTGCCGGAAATTTTTTGATACGTCTCATATGCGGAAGAGTATTCATCTGATGCCATTATATTAAAATACCTCCCAGTCATTTGTTCAGGAATAAAGGCGTGGTTTGAATTACCTTCAGGTTATAACAAGGATACTTTTCTTTTTCAACCTTTCCACTGTTTTGAAGGATGAAATTAAAAAAAACTTGACACTTAAAAAAAAATTGGTAAAATGTTTCCAACATATGATGGAAACAAACGATATTATAAACGGTTGGAGTGGCATAAAACAAATTGTATAATCAAAATTACAGATGTTTTATTGCCTTATGATTTTTAACATAACGATCATAAAACACAGAGGGGATTAAAATGAGTACACCAGCATTTATATTTGATGCTATACGAACACCACGAGGTAAAGGGAAAAAAGACGGCTCATTGCATGAGGTAAAACCGGTTGACCTGTTGGCCAGCGTGCTCAAAGCCTTACAAGCCAGATACGGTCTGGATACGGCAAGGATTGATGATCTGGTTGTCGGATGCGTTATGCCGGTCGGAGAACAAGGCTCCAATATCGCAAAAACAGCCGCCATGGTTGCAGGCTGGGATGAAAAAGTGGCCGGAATGCAGATGGACCGGTTCTGTGCATCATCCCTGGACGCCACGGCGATTGCAGCAATGAAGGTTATGTCCGGTTGGGAACAGCTTGTTGTTGCAGGTGGTGTGGAAAGCATGTCTCATGTTGCTATTGGTGTAAACGGAGGCCCATGGGCAGATGATCCGGCAACCTCAATGATTACCGGATTTGTACCTCAGGGAATCGGGGCAGATCTGATTGCAACCATCGAAGGGTTTTCAAGAGAAGATTTGGACGCTTTTGCTGTAACCTCTCAAGATAAAGCAGCGGCTGCACAAAAAGCAGGGTATTTTAAAAAATCCATAATCCCGGTTACAGACGCAAATGGACTGGTTATTCTTGACCAGGATGAATTTATCCGGCCTGGAACCACAGTGGAAGGATTATCCAAACTCAAAGCCTCATTTGAATTCATGGGTTCCCTTGGTTTTGACGCCGTGGCCTTATCCAAATATCCAGGAGTTGAACGGATCAATCATGTTCACCATGCCGGAAATTCTTCCGGGATCGTGGATGGTGCTTGCGCGTTACTGCTCGGGAATGAAAAAATAGGTAAAGAACTGGGACTCAAGCCCAGAGGACGCATTGTTGCCTCATCCGTGACAAGCACAGAGCCAACTATTATGTTGACCGGTCCCACTGCTGCCACGGAAAAAGTATTGAAGATTGCTGGTATGAGAATCGATCAGATCGACCTTTTCGAAGTAAATGAAGCATTTGCTGCTGTCCCCATGCGTTTTCAGAAAGATTTGAATGTTCCATGGGAAAAAATCAATGTCAATGGCGGTTCTATTGCCATGGGACATCCTCTTGGAGCAACCGGCGGCATTTTAATCGGAACTGTTCTGGACGAACTTGAACGACAAGGATTGACATACGGCCTTTGCACCATGTGTGCTGGCGGCGGTATTGGAATTGCAACAATTGTTGAAAGAGTTTCTTCATACTAAATATTATCAAATAAAAAAAAAAGGTGAACAAAAATGAGCGGCTTTATATATGAAAAAGATAAAGACAATATCGTTACCATAAAAATGGATATGACCGGACCGGTCAATGCCATGAATGAAGAATTTATCAAGCTGATGGAAGAAACAGTCACCAGACTGGAATCCGAAAAAGATGGGATGAAAGGTGTTGTGATCACATCGGCAAAAGACACTTTTTTTGCAGGCGGTGATCTGAATCAATTGGTTCAGATTCAAAAAGGACAGGAACAAGAATTTTTCAACAGCGCTGAGAAAAACAAATCCTTTCTCCGCCGTCTTGAACTGCTGGGAAAACCGGTTGTCGCTGCCATTAACGGAGCAGCCCTGGGCGGTGGTTGTGAAATCTGTCTGGCCTGTCATCACCGGATCGCCATCAACAATCCAAAGACTCAGATCGGTATGCCGGAAGTGTCCCTTGGACTTCTTCCCGGAGCAGGCGGAACAGTCAGAACCGTAAGAATGCTTGGCCTTGAAAAAGCACTTCCTCTTCTTGTGGAAGGCAAACGGCTGAAACCAGCTCAGGCACTTGAGGCTGGTTTGATTGATGAGCTCGCGGATGATGCGAATGATATGATGGAAAAAGCAGTCAAATGGATTCAGGAAAACCCGGCAGCAGTTCAACCGTGGGATCGAAAAGAGTATAAGATTCCGGGCGGTGATACGAAAAATCCGTATATCATCCAGATACTCCAGGCAGCTCCCAGCATGCTGTATAAAAAGACAAAAGGGTTGATGCCGGCTCCTAAAAAGATACTGGCTGTAGCAGCTGAAAGCCTTCGTGTGGATTTTGATACAGCCCTTCGGATTGAAAGCAGGGGGCTGACCAATCTGGTCGTGTCCCCGGAAGCCAAGAATATGATCAACACCTTTTTCTTTCAGTTAAATGACCTGAATGCAGGCGGAAGCAGACCAAAGGGCGTTGAAAAAACAAAAGTAAAAAAACTCGGAATGATCGGCGCCGGTATGATGGGACAGGGTATTGCGTATGTTTCTGCAAAAGTTGGGATTGAAGTAGTCCTGAAAGATGTCTCCATGGAAGCAGCGGAAAAGGGCAAGGCATATTGTGAAAAACTCTGCGCCAAACTGGTTTCAAAGGGGAAGATGGCCCAAACCCAGAAAGACGAGTTGCTGAACCTGATCAAGCCCACCTCAGAAGATAAGGATCTTGAAGGGTGCGACCTGATTGTCGAGGCTGTTTTTGAGAACATTGAACTGAAAAATAAGATAATCTCCGGCACGGAAAAATATCTTGTCAAAAACGGAGTGTATGGCTCAAACACCTCAACCCTGCCCATTACGGAACTTTCCAAAGCAACGGGAAAACCAGAAAATTTTATTGGTATCCACTTCTTTTCACCGGTTGAAAAAATGCCTCTTGTGGAAATCATTACCGGTAAACAGACCAGCCCGGAAACACTGGCAAAAGCCTTTGACTTTGCACAGCAGATTAAAAAGACACCCATTGTGGTCAACGACTCCAGAGGATTTTTCACCTCCAGGGTATTTGGGACCTTTATTGATGAGGGCTGCAAACTGCTTCAGGAAGGCATCAATCCCGTCCTGATCGATTCACTGGCCAAACAGGCCGGTATGCCGGTAGGTGCTCTTGCGGTTCACGATGAAGTAAGCCAGGAACTCACCAAAAAAGTTGGAGCCACCAACAAGGAGCTGGACGCGAAACGAGGTGAAAGTTTCTGCAGTACAAATCCGACAACCATTGAAATCGGCAACCGCATGGTGGATGAATTCAAACGCGGAGGCCGTGCTTATGGCGGGGGATATTATGATTATCCTGAAAACGGTCCAAAGCGGATCTGGTCCAAACTGTATGATCTGTACTACAAACCGGAAGTGAATTACTCGAATCAGGATATCAAGGATCGTATCCTGTTCCGGCAGGTTATTGAATCCATAAAGTGCCTGGATGAAGGTGTTTTCAACGCAGTCCGGGATGCGAATATCGGCTCCATCATGGGAATCGGTTTTCCGCCCCATACCGGAGGTGTATTTCAATACATCAATACCTATGGGATTCAGAAATTTGTTGAACGGGCAGAGGAGCTTGCTGCAAAATATGGTGATAGGTTCAATCCACCGGCAAGCCTGAAGAAAAAGGCAAAAAGCATGGGTGTGTATGAATAAGTAATCATCCGGCCAATACAATACTTTATTCTTGTCCTTATGATTCTAAAGCCACCCGTTTCCGGGTGGCTTTCTTATTTAAAAAACTTATTCTTGTATAAAAAACATTTTCTGTTTATATTTGAACGTAATCTATAATCTGTCTTTGTCCAATATCATTCACCTGATTTACGGAAGTCCGAATATTTATAAATACACAGGGAAATCGTCATGCCGATAATCACATGGACAGAAGACATGCTTGTGCATGTTGAAAAAATTGACACCCAGCATAAAAAGCTGCTTGTGCTTCTGAATGATCTCAATGATGCCATGAATCAGGGAAGGGACAAGAAAGTATTGGGCAATACCATTATAGCCCTGGCTGATTACACATACTATCATTTTATGACGGAAGAAAAATATTTTGATCAGTTTCAATACCCGGATTCGATCCGGCATAAAAACGAACATCAATATTTTGTAGAAGAGGTCACCCGGTTTCAGCAGCAATTTGATAAGGGAGAAACCAAGCTTTCCGAAGACATTATCCTGTTTCTGAAAAGCTGGGTAATCAACCATATCATGAAGAGCGATCAGAAATTCAGTCCTTTTTTGAACGCAAGGGGAATAACATAGAGCCAATTTCAAAAGTCTGTTGTTGTAGTTCCGGCGAAAACTAGAATCCAGTATTTTCGGCTCTTTTATGGGCACTGACTTTCGCCGGTGTGACGCTTTATAATAGTTTTGAAATTGGCTCCATAGTATGCCGATTATCAAGATACCCTAAGAGTCCTGTCCAATCACTTGATATAATTTCCCAACTTTTTCTGGAATTCCGGATCTTCACGTATCACTGCTATGGTATCAAATATTTTCTCAGCCAACTCGGGATTTTTTCCATAGAACTGGTGTGAGATCATGAAATAATAGGGTTTATTAACGATAGCCGGTGTCACTTTTTCTATTTTCTGATTCAGTTCGTTATCCCCCTTAAGATAATAATCTCCGGTCAATTCCAGTGCTGCCACAGCCTGGAGTCGACCTTTGATCATTTTTAGAAAATCATTCATGGTGCTTGGGCTTTCATCGATGTTTAATCCTTTTTTCTTGAGATCATCAACAATTGAATATCCTGCAGGAGCACCTACCTTGCCGGTGATATTGATAAAATTGGTTCCATCAAAACCGACATCAGAGCCTTTCAGCTTGTAAAGTGTATATGTAGTTGTTGTAAATCTGCGGGAAGGATCAATATTTCCATCCTTTTCAGGGAATTTTCCGTATTGTTTTCTTTCCTCTTTAAAGCTGGCCAAAAAAGCACCATCTAAATTGCCTTTCTCAAGCTGGTCCAGGCATCGCTTCCAGGGAAAACGTTTGATAAGAATTTTTACATCCAGTTTCTCCTCAAGGATACGAACTGCCTCAATAGCCATACCAGGATTTTCAGTCAGAATCTGTTCGGTGTTTCCCATATTGTTTGGAAAATCCTGTTTGTCCTCACAGGCAAATATCAACTCCATGGAATAGGCATGCGTGAGTGGAAATACTGCAACAATTCCAAAAACAGATAGCAATAAAAAACAGGTCATTAAATGTTTCTTCATGGTTACCTCCTGCATTTGATGAATGGATCGTTTTGTTTGGATAGGTTCTATCTGACTGTTGTCATGCTTTTTTTAAAAAGAATACTTTGTAAAAAGAATATGTTGCGAATAATGGAATAATATAAATGATTTGAAACGATTTAAATAGAAATTGTATCGATTATCTTAACCGATATTTTCGCTCTTTTCAATCTTTTAATTTTTATTTTTAAATTTTTTTGATTCATATGGGAGGTATAAATCCGGAAGAGGCTATAATCATAGAAATTGATCTGCTTGCTCAAAAACTGAATACATTTAAAAGATCAGTAACAGAAAATGCCATTAGAGAATATTCTCAAAAAGTTGAAGAAAACCATAAAATAGAAATTTTTGAAGATACGTTTGGCGCATGGCAGCGTTCAGAAACACCGGCGAAAACGGTAAAACAGGTTCGGGATATATTTCGAAAATCAATGGAAAGGAATAAACAAAGATCACGCCTTTAAAAAACACTCAGCTTATCGGGCGAAGTTCCTTCGGCAAGCATCTTGATCTCGCGAAGCATTCTCTGCTCCATGATGAAAGAAGGAAGTTCAAACCCGAAAACCAGTAGTATATTCAGGAATGGATTTCCGGCAGACCATTCGATTTTCCATCTTTCAATCAGCCTGGTTGAGCCGTCAGGCTGCTGTAACAGCGTAAAACTCCAGAAACCGGTAATAAACATGCCCTTTGCTACCGGAACAAAATATTTCCGATCTTCATGAAGATCCCTGGAGTCTATTCCAATTACTATCTTTTTATTTTCTTCCAATGCCAGAACCGTCGCACCCATTCCGTTTTTATGGAGCCTGATGTGGTCGCCGACTTTGATGTTCTGCAACTTTGGATCAATTTGATAGACATTGTGAATCCCGAATCCAAAAAGCCTTTCTATCCGGTCATAGCTGTAAAATCCGCCACGGCCCTGTCCCAG
>PNOB01000172.1 GCA_013824585.1 Desulfobacterium sp.
CCACTCGTGGTAGTTGTTGCATAATAAAGCATCTGGTCACTGTCTGTCCAAAAACCATTAAATTCATTTGGTTGTGTTACCCACTGTCCGGTTGATATGCCAACGGAAGGGACAATATCAACCCATGTAATCCCCCAGGGACTACCACTGTATTCAGTATCAATTGGTGTGCCATCAAACCGGCTGGTAGTCGGGCCGGAGGTTATTCCCGGCTCATCAAAGGTGATCGAAATCAATGCAGCCTGCGCAGACAGGGATGTCCCAAGCAGAACTGTTGTCATTGCCATTAAAAAAACAACCAATTTTTTCATAATGTATTTCTCCTTAAGTAATAAAGGCATCGCTTACAACGCCTGAACGCAGAAATATCTCCAGATATCAGAATTTTTTTTACCCATACATAATCTGGTTATATAAAGTCAATCTTAAAGTGATATCATTAAAAAAATGGTGAATAAATGACAAAAAATAACCTAAAATTACAATGAATATTAATCCTCCCACACTTACACTTATCATAGCGCAGGTTTTCCCGAAGGACATTCCCAAAAGGTTACGTACACGAATTAAATCATTGTGTTTACGAACAGGAAGAAAAACCGGCCAGATATTCATTCAGGCGATTTTTTTCGCTTCCATTCAGGGATGGGCAGTCATCCGGCCCTTTGGCGCCTTCGGCCACCTGGGTCGCAAAAACCATGCAGGTGGCTGCGCCGCAGGCCATGCAGTTGGTCTTGGGAAGGCATTTAAGGATTTCAATGATCTTTGGCTTGGGAAGACCTTTTTCACTTGGTTCTATTTCTTCTCTTTTTTCCCAGGCCGCATTGATTTCCTGCTTCAACCATTCAAGGATTTTGTCCGCTTCGGCTTCATCCTTGAGGGCGTTGACGGCTATCTCCCGGCCTTGAACCGTTATCAGTCTGCCATGGGTCTTGAAGGTGACGGCGGGCGGGTCTTTGAGATATTCAAACCCACCCAGTTCCGCATTGAGGTAGGGCAGTGCCAAACTCACATCCTGCTCTAACTGTGCAATACAATGTAATGATTCAAATCCAGGATTGCATTCAGCCCTGAAGATCCGCTTATGATACGATTTCAGCAGCATAGTTTGCTCCTTACGTGATTATGGTTTGCTGTTTTCAACCGGTTCGCACACCAATACGTTGCGGTCGTCCACTTCCAGGCGGCAAGCCTTTTCCAATATGGTCTTGAACTGCTTGCGTGCCCGATGCAGTCTGACCTTGGCATTTTCAGGGCTGATGCCCAGGATATCCGCGATCTCCTGATGCTTGAATTCCATGATGTCATGCAGGATCAACGGCGTCCTCAATGTTTCCGGCAGCTCGAGCATCTGTTGCTGGACGCAGGCACTCATTTCCTGCTGCTCCAGTTTTTTCTGGATGAACACACCGTTGCTGCTTTGGCATTCCATCTTTTCGGCCATCTCGGGCATGGGATTTGATGGATGTTTCCGATCCCTAAAATGATCCTGACATAGATTATAGGCGATCCGAAACATCCACGACGGCAGTTTTTCAGCTTCTCTGACCTGATCCATATGTTTTTGGATACGGATAAAAGTCTCCTGTACCAGGTCATCGGCCACCCATTCATTTTTGACCGTGGCCAAAATAAACTTCCTGATCTTATCGTAATATTGATTATATATATCCCAAAACTTCATACGCCACCTTGCGCTACATCTCAAGCGCAGCAGGATCCGGTTCCTTCTGCGGTACAGTCGCAGGAACCGGCATTCAGAGTTTCCTTCTCATCCAGTAATTCATTGACACAGGCTTTTAATGCCATATGGGCTCCCTGCTTTACCCGTTCCGCAAGCGCTACGGCCCCCTTGATTTCTTCTTGCGTTAGCCCGGCTGCACAGGCTTTTTCGTAAAGATGCTCGAAACAGGGAATACAATTTGCGCCGACGGCAGTACCGATACAGATGAGAATGTCCATTTTTTGATTCATTGCTTTGTCCTCCTTTAAATGGTGTTTATTCATAAGACGGGACAGGCAATGAAATGGTTACATCAAACAAAGGGAACTAGACTCTTACTTGCATCCGCTATTTATAATGGGTCCACATTCTTAAAACATGAACCACTTTTTGTTCACTATTCACAGCATAAACCAGCCGGTGCTGAATGTTGATTCGTCTGGAATAATATCCTTTTAAATTTCCAACCAGCTTTTCGTAGGCAGGGGGTGTTTGAAAAGGGTTTTTCGAAAGTAAAAAAAGCAACTCTTCCGCCTGCGGCTTTAATCCAGCCTCCTTGAGCCTTTTAGCATCTTTAACGGCTTTTTTGGATAGGATAACTCTCCAGTTCACCAGTTCAGATCCTCAAGTGTGGTACCCTGATCCAGTGACTCTTTAGCCGCGTCATTGATGCTTTCGACAAGTCCGGGGAATTGATTGAGGTATAATGTCTCCTCAATGGCTTTCCAGTCTTTTTCACCCAGTACGACAAAATTTTCTCCGGTTTTCCGTTTTACCCTGAGGACTTCATGACTGAGAATGGATTTGTCAGCATAATATTTTAATTTTTTGCGAAATTCATTTGCTGTTGTTTCTTCCATGATGCAATTTCCATTTTAAGTTGTTTTTGTAACAGTACTGCTTATCAGTACTGTTGTCAAGATTTATACTTGTTTCGGTCATCGGATACCTGCCACGGCCGGGTTTCATTAAATTGATAAGCATTTGTTTTTTAAGAAATCAGGTGATAAAAAGAAGTGCGGATATCAAAAATCAGTTCAAAATATGATGATCGGAAGACTGAAGCTCTACCTGCTTCATTTTCTGGAAAAAGTGATTGTAGATCTTCATGGTTTTCTGTACCACGATCTCTTCTGCAAATTCATTGACGACAATTTCACGGTTTCTTTTTCCCATACTCATTCTTTTTTCTTTGTGGATTGCCAGATGTTTTATCGCCTCAGCTAATGCTTTTGAGTCATATGGGGGAACCAGAAATCCATTTTCATTGTTTTTCACAATCTCACGGCAGCCCGGGACATCGGTTGCAACAACGGCCCGTCCGCATGAAGCCGCTTCCAGCAACACCTTGGGCAGCCCTTCCCGGTAGGATGGCAGGACAACAATATTGGCGTTGGCAAATATTGCCGGTATCTCATCGCTGTGGTTTTTCCATTCAACGATCCCGTCCTGACTCCATTGTTCCAGAACTTTTTTCGGGATGGACATCGGATTTTCAGGGTCTGGATCACCAATCAGTAAGAAACGATAATTCATGCCCTGTTCCCGGATCTGCTTTGCGGCATCAATATATTCGCCAATTCCTTTGTCCCAGAGCATCCTGGAAGCGAGCACAATACAGGGGACACCGTTTTTTTCCGGCGTATTTTTATATATTGATGTATCCACACCAGAACCCCGGATAATTACGGTTCTTTTTTTCTTCAGTATTTTCGCATTGATAAAAAGGTTCAAATCATCTGGATTTTGAAAAATGCCGATCGTATTTTTTGGGAGAAAGGCTATTTTATAGGCGATTTGAGCAATCCTCCGGATAACGGATGATTTCTTCCCCTGGGCCACAAAAATAAAGCCGAGTCCTGCGATTGCATTGACGATAAACGGAACTTTTGAGATCTTTGCTGCCCATGAACCATACAGCACCGGTTTGATGGCGACATGATGAACAATGTCTGGTTTTTCTTTTTTATAGATTTTTACAATCTCAAAAAATCCCAGCAACTCTTTGAGCAGTCTTCTGCTTTTTCTTTCAAGGCTGATTGGAATCAGCCTGAATCCTTCCTGCTCAATACATTCTTTGTGATCATGAACCCTTGTGGCAATCAGTACTTCAAATCCTGAGTCCCTTGCTGCACGGGCCAGCGGGAGCCGATGAGACCAGAAGTACCAGTCTTCGGTGATTAAAAACAGAATTTTCGGTCTGGAATTGGAACTCTTGCATTCAATTTTATCTTGTCGAAAGAGCAAGAGAATGGATAACAGCAACAGCCGTGAGGAAAGCCCCAGAAAAAGTGCCGGTTTCAGGACAATCGATGGCCATGCTTGATATTTTACAAAATATAGATAGCAGCTTTTATGAAATTCATACATGGACTTGATCGGTCTTTTGTTGCTGCTTCCACCAACAAAATGGAACATCTGTATTTTAGGGTAGTATACAATTTTCCACCCTTTTATCCACATACGCTTACACCAGTCGACATCCTCCCAGTACATGTAGAATCTTTCATCCAGAAGGCCGACATCGATCAGTGCCTCTCTTCGGATCACCATGCAGGCACCGGATATCCAATCCACTTCAACCGGTTGGGTTCCGTTTATTTTTTTGGTGAGGATATTATTACGGGTGATCCAGTTATTGGGGAACCATTTGGACAGAAAAGAGGTTCTTCCGAAAAAACCGGAGAGCGGGGTTGGAAAAGCCCTGGCAGAACCCTGAATCGATCCGTCGTTATTGAATATTTTGGGCCCAACAATACCAATTTTCGGATTTTCTTCCATATACTGAAGAGCAGTTTGAAAGAAACCTTTCTGGATAATGGTATCCGGGTTGATAACCATGATATAGGGCGAGCTGCTTTTTTTAATGGCCCTGTTTATCGCTTTCGCAAAACCGATGTTCTGGGGATTTATCGTGAGCTGAACCTCAGGGAAACTTTTTAAAATTTCTTCGACTCCATCATTGGAAGCATTATCCTGGATAAAAATCCTTACAGGATAATCATTTATATCATTATATATGGATTTCAAGCTTTTGAGCAAAAAATTAGTGCTTTTATAGTTAACGATGATAATGTCCAGAACACATTGATTCATATTTATTCACAGATCCAGTATGTTTTTATATTAGCGGTCATGGTACCCGTAAGACCTTCTTTGATATATCACTTGTATTATGGAATCAATCATAAATTTCACATCCGGTTCAAAGGAATAAGGAGATAACGCAGTATTTTTTGACAGGGCCATCTTCCAGAAAGGCCCCTACTTGAGCCTTTCAGAGCATTGAGACAAACATGCCTTGCATTTTTCCCAGTCATCTGCATCGGGCTTACAGGAATTGATAAAGGCCTGCATCCAGTCATCCCCGGTTCGAGGACATTCATCAATAAATTTTATAAATTGAACGATCATTCCAAACGACTTTTTATCTAAGGTATGTTCCATGCGGCAAGCAGTTTCATCTGCTTTTTTTTCATCAATCTGTAAAACTCTTGAAAGAAAATCCTTAATCACCACATGCCGCATGTTCATTTCTTTGGCGATTGCCATGCCACTTTCTGTCAGGGTGATATAACTGTACGGTTCGTAGTTGATTAGTTTTTTTTCAGCCAGGTTTTTCAGCGCGCTGGTCACGGAGCCGCTTTGGATTCCCATTTTTTCAGCAATATCTTTGACCCGGGCTACCTTGTTTCCTTTTTCAAGTTCCAGAATAATTTCCAGGTAATCTTCAAGGCTTTCAGAGAGTTGTTTGTCTTGTGCCATCCCATTTTATCCTTAAATGAGTGATTTATTTTAAATTTATTAACATTTTCCTAAAAAGCAAGTCAATACAAATAAAGTTATATATAGATTAAAGTCTATTGACATTTTATAAATGTTTGGTTAACATAACATTTATGAAAAACAATTTAAAGAGATGGACAAATTATGAATCGAATCAAAATGCGGGAAATGGCTGACAATCAAGCAGGCGTTATATCTGCAATTAAGGTTGCCGGGGAACTGGGCAGAAGAATTCGGGATATGGGCCTGATTCCGGGAACTGAAGTTAAGATCAAGGGGCGTGCTCCGCTGTATGATCCAATTGTTTTGCAGGTAAAAAAATACATACTGGCTCTGCGCAATAGTGAGGCAGAGCATATCATGGTGGATGTTGATGAATAATAACAGCACCAGTAAAATACAAATGCAGACAGACAAACAAATAGCGCTGGCTGGAAACCCAAACTCCGGCAAAACAACCTTATTTAATGAGTTAACCGGCTCACGTCAGCATGTGGGCAATTATCCTGGGATTACGGTTGAGAAAAAACAAGGAACCTACATCCAGGATGGATATAAAATAAATATTGTTGACCTGCCGGGAATTTATTCCCTTTCTGCATATTCCATTGAAGAAGTTGTTGCCCGGGATTTTTTGATCAACGAAAAGCCCGGCGTGGTGATTGATATTGTAGATGCTTCCAATCTGGAACGAAACCTTTATCTGACGGTTCAATTTCTGGAACTGGGCATTCCGCTGTGTATTGCTCTCAACATGATGGATGAAGCAGAAAAACGCGGTATGCGCATTGATGAAAAACTGCTCTCCAGGATTCTGGGTGTGGCAGTAATTCCCACAGTTGCACGCAGCGGTAAGGGCAAAGACCAGCTCATGGCTGCGGTCATAGAGATGATGAGCCATAATAAGGAATATACACCTCTTGAGATCTCGTATGGACCGGATGTGGATAGCGCTCTGCTGACAATGACAAAGGAGATAAGCACTGCTGATTTCCTGACTGAGCGATATGCTGCGCGGTGGACAGCGCTTAAATATCTTGAAAATGACGCCCAAATGATCGCAGCAGGGCAAGAAAAGAATCCGATTTTATCTGCCCGGCTTTTAAAAATTCGCGAGAAGCTGGCCCAGCATCTGAAAGACACGCTGGATACCTATCCTGAAGCCATGATTGCCGATAGTCGCTATGGCTATATTAACGCCATCCTCAAACAAGGTGTTGTCCAATATTCTCACGATGATAATAGGCTATATCTATCCGATAAAATAGATAAATTTGCTATCCATCGTTTTTCAGGCCCGTTGATCATGGTCGCTGTACTCGTGGGACTATACCAGCTTACCTTTACCTATAGTGAAGCCCCGATCAAATGGATAGAGGCTTTTTTTGAATGGGTACATGCTATGGCTGCATCCGCTCTGCCGCAAGGGCTTTTACAATCCCTGGTGGTTTCCGGAATTATTGATGGCGTGGGCGGTGTATTGGGTTTTGTGCCGCTGATCATGTTTATGTTTTTGGGGATCTCTATCCTTGAAGATTCCGGATATATTGCCAGGGTCGCTTTTATGCTTGACCGGGTATTTAGAATGTTCGGACTGCATGGTAATTCAGTCATGCCTTATATCGTATCCGGAGGAATTGCCGGTGGCTGCGCCGTACCGGGAGTTATGGCTGCGCGCACACTGAAATCGCAAAAGGAACGCCTGGCTACGCTCTTGACCGTTCCATTTATGAATTGCGGGGCCAAGCTTCCTGTATTTGCCTTGCTGATATCCGCTTTTTTCGTAAATCATAAAGCGCAAATCATGTTTGCGATTACGGCGATTTCCTGGGCAATGGCACTCCTGGCCGCCAAATTTCTGCGGCTCACCGTGATCAAAGGAGAATCCACGCCGTTTGTGATGGAACTGCCGCCATACCGCTTGCCTACTTTAAAAGGATTAATCATCCATACATGGGAAAGAACCTGGCAGTATATCAAAAAAGCAGGAACCGTGATTTTGGGGATTTCAATCCTGGTATGGGCGATGATGACCTTCCCGCAATTGCCTGAGGAAAGAGAGCAGATGTTTGTGCGTGAGCGGCTGGAAATGCATTCAGCATATCCCGCTGCTGTGGTAAACGAACTGAGCGCAAAAAATGTGCAAAAAAATCTCTCAAGCGCCGCACAAGCATTGAGACAAAAATTATCCCGCATTGAGGGCAAAAGAGCTGAAGCTGCTTTAAGGCACTCGCTGGCCGGTCGTTTTGGCATTGCGATAGAAGGCATAAGCAAGTGGGCTGGATTTGACTGGCGCACCAATATTGCGCTTGTGGGCGGTTTCGCCGCAAAAGAAGTAATTGTTTCAACCCTGGGGATCGCCTATTCTTTGACAGACGTTGACACAGAAGCATTTGATTCCCTATCTGAAACCTTGGCGCATTCACCTAACTGGAACCCGCTGGCTGCTTTCAGCTTGATGCTCTTTGTTTTATTTTACGCGCCCTGTTTTATAACGGTGGTCACCATCGCGAGAGAATCAGGTTCCTGGAAATGGGGATTTTTTTCCATGGCTTTCAATACGATTATTGCTTTTGTGATCTCAGTGGTTGTTTTTCAGGCAGGGTCATTTCTGGGCATTGGCATAAGACCATAGAGGCCTGTGAGGTGCAAAATGGATTTTTTGATTGTCATGCTGATCGTGGCCATAGCAGTGGTGTACTGTGCTACAACCTTTTTCAAAAAAATAACCGCTGCAGAAAAGGGCGGATGTGCAGATGAATGTGGTTGTGCATGTCAATCTTGTGATTTATCAAAACATGATCCGCCCAAAATGGATTGAGGGATACAGGGATAAGGTCTTTCCTTTCATCACAGGCAGTCTTTTCCGTTTCATTTTTATTTTTCAGGAAGTTTTTTGTCTTTTCAGCCGAGACTGGATAATCAACGTCAGAATAATACCTACTATCAGCAGAATGCCTGCAATGAAGAACGAGGAATTGTAATTTCCGCTCTTTGCAGTAAGCATTTGAGAAAGGCGGCTCATGATAAATCCGCCTACACCCCAGGCAGTGAATACAATACCGTAATTGGTGCCAAAATTCTTAAGGCCCCAGAGGCTTTTGGTGAACAGCGGGAAAAGGGAGAGATTTGAACCGTAATTAAATCCAATAAAAGTGGCCAGCAACGAAAGCAGCAGGGCGCTGGCATTTTCAGAACTGACAATCGGTATGGCGGCAAACATTAAGATTGCCTGAAAAAAGAGCATGATCACCATGGTGATTGTCGGGCCGATTTTATCGGTCAGAATCCCCGCAATAATTCGGCCTCCGGCATTTCCGATAGCCATAATCGCAACGACAAAAAAGGCATACTCTCCCATGCTTTTTTGGGCCATCCCGGCAACGCTGCCAATGACCATCAGTCCTGCACCTGCTCCTGCCAGATAAATCAGCCATAATATATAAAAATCAAAGGTTTTTAATATCTGAGACGGCTTCATCTCCCTGCCGGTGGAAATGGATCGCATCGCAGGGCTTCCGCTGTTGGATTCCGGGAAGCAGTCTGCAAGAAAGGAGTCAAATCGAAAGACATCTTCCAGCCGGACTTCCGCTGTTTGCGGCCGGGGTGGTTTATACCCAGGAGGCGGGTTGACCAGCAGCAGTGAAGCGCCGCATACCACAATGATAAATGAAATCCCGAAGAAAAGCATCGACTGCTGAAGGCTCCATATGGATAAAAGATACTTGGCCAGAGGAGCAATATAAACCGAGGCCAGACCGAAACCCGAAAC
>PNOB01000173.1 GCA_013824585.1 Desulfobacterium sp.
GGTGGAAACCCTCAGGCAACCATTATTGGGTATGATATGAAAATGAGTGTTGACCAGGCAGCCCTGATCAACGGTACTTCTTCCCATGTTCTGGATTATGATGATACCCTGGTATCCTTTCTGGGTCACCCCTCCGTCACCCTTTTTCCTTCGCTTCTGGCGCTGTCGGAATGGCATGGCAAAAGCGGCCGGGACTTTTTGACTGCTTATCTGGTAGGTCTCCAGGCCGGAGGAACCATTGGGGTTTGTGCAGGACTGGATCACTACATGGCGGGATGGCATGCCACATCAACACTGGGACACCTTGCATCGGCAGCAGGATGTGCAAAACTCTTGGGGCTGAATGTAACGCAGACACAGAATGCTCTGGGGATCGCCGCTACACAGTCATCCGGATTAAAACGAGTTTTCGGTACCATGTGCAAGCCCTTTCATGCAGGAAGATCCTCCCAGGCCGGATTGATGTCAGCCCTTTTGGCCGGAAATGGTTTCACCAGTGCAGAAGATATCCTGGAAGGACCGCAGGGATTTTTTCAGGTTTTAAAAGGAAAGGTCAATGAAGACGTTATGGGCCTTCTGGGTCTCGGATGGGATGTAGTAAATATTTCACAAAAATATCATGCATCCTGCCATGCCACCCATTCTCCCCTGGAAGCCGCCGTCGAGATTGTCAACTCTGAAAACATCCCCCTCGAAGCTATCAATAAAATCACCATTCGTTCATCCAAAATGGCTCTTGATGCAGCTGGAAAAGAAATTCCCTCCACCGGACTTGAAGGAAAATTCAGCATTCCCTATTGTGTGGCCAATGCACTTCTGCGAGGAGAAACCGGCACTCAGGCATTCACGGATGAAAAGGTCAACCAATCTGAAATCAAAGCATTGATGCAGAAAATAAAGGTCATTTTAGACCCGGGCAAAACCGCTCTGGAAGCCCATGTTGATGTTGAAACAATGGATGGGAAAAAGTTCAGCGGTTTTTCCGATATTCTTCAGCAGATCCCGCCGCTATCGATTAAAAAAGACCGGGTGGGGAAAAAATTTTTGGACCTGTGCGGAAGCTATCTGTCCAAGAAAAAAGCGGAACAGATATTGCGGAAGGTTCAAACCCTGGAAAACATGAGCAACATGAAACAGATTGCGGAAGAATTGTCCACACCGGCAAGCAAAAGGAAGAGTCGTGGGTAAACAGATTCTTATCACTGAAATTCAGCGGTTTGCCGTAAACGACGGACCGGGCTTTCGAACCAATGTTTTCCTGAAGGGGTGCCCCTTGCAATGCCAGTGGTGTCACAATCCAGAAACCAAGGGTGAACTGCCGGATATTTACTGGAAAAGAAGACTCTGTGTTCAATGCGGCGAGTGTATGGATGCCTGTCCGAATTCAGCGATCAATCCGCCGGCTCTACCGGATATAACACGGATGCCGGAATCCGGTTATCAAAAAATAATTCGCAACCGATGCGATCTCTGTACGAACTGTGTAAAGGCTTGCCAATTCGAAGCCCTCAGTATTGCAGGCAAAGCCATGTCCATTGAAGAGATTATAGAAGAGGTAGAAAAAGACCGCCCGTTTTATGATAATTCCGGCGGAGGGATGACACTGAGCGGCGGTGAGCCGACAGCCCATGCGGATTTTTCAATCCAGCTTTTCCGCATGGCAAAACAGAAGGGAATCCATACCTGCCTGGATACAAACGGTTTCTGCAGTTGGATAGCCATTCAGCAGATGATCGAACATGTCGATATTGTGTTGTTTGACCTGAAACATATCGACGCTGCTCCCCATCAGAAAAAAACCGGTGTGAGCAACACCATGATTCTGAAAAATCTGGCCCGGCTTTCTGAAACCGGGAAAGAGATCTGGGTGCGCATCCCGGTCATTCCGGGTTTCAACGACTCGATCAACTTCCATATTCGTACTGCTGAATTTCTATCCAATCTTCCCGGAACAGTCAGCCGGGTTGATCTCCTGGCCTATCATAACTGGTGTCAGGACAAGTATGACTGGCTGGGCATGGACTGGAATATGAAGGAGACAGAGGCAACAGAACCATCCTTTCTGGAAATCCCGGCAGACATTTATCGGGAAAAAGGATTTACCACAACAGTCGGCGGTTCAGGATTCGAGTCTCCTGAAAAACGGATTGAGACTCGCCATTCCAGATAAAAACAGATGTGTTGAAGGACATGTTCCATGAACACCGTATACAAAAAGGTTAACATCATTCACACAGGAGGTGATGAAAATGACAACATGTAAGGATTGCAAACGCTTTTTCCCTTTGGAAGACAATCCGGAAAAAGGAGATTGTGTAGAGCGCATCGTTGACCCCCGGCAGGCATATTACAAATCAAAACCCGTAAATGCCGGCAACGATGCAGTTTCATGTTCTTCGTTTCAAAAAAAATAGGAACATCCTAAACCGGAAAAATAAAAAACCATCTGTCATGCCGGAGTCTCAGCATGCACAAACACATCATGGAACGAAAAAGGAGAACACCATGGCAAAGGCAGCAATAGCAGATAGAAGTGTGAAGGAGTTCGAGGAAAAACAGGAGTGGTGGTGGGCAGCGGAAAAAAAGCGTTCAAGCCGGCTGGATTATTTGAGAAAAGCCATATGGAAAAAAGGCGCCATCGGCGGTCTGTATGCGCCGGGTGTAAAAGTTGACCTGGAAAGACCGGTATTGCAGACGCAAAAAGCCAGAGCGCTGGAGTTTTCGCCTGATCCATATGTAATCAAATTCGCAAAGATGATTGCCCATATTCTGGATAATAAAACCATCTTTATTACCGACAATGCCCAGCTTGTGGGATACACCGGAAGCCTGCCCCACACCATTGCCTGGGATCCCAGTCTCGGCTCTTTTTTAAACGAGGAGGTATATAACGATCCAACCGCCATTCCAGACCCTGCTGAAAAAAGCCAGCAGATCATCCGGGATGTGAACAACTACTGGATTGGAAAATCGGATCTGGATAAAATGATACCTGTTTTTGATATGGAAGACCTGGGTAAGATGCTTTCCGGGTCTATCGGCTGGGGCGTTCCCATTGCCCGTGGCGGATATTCCAGCAAGGATTATGAATACATCATGACCGGGAAACGGGCCTATCAGGCTATTATTGATGAGCTCAATCAAAAAATCGATGAGGCAGATGAACAGACCCACGCTCCTGGTGCAACAACAGAGACAAGCAAAATATACGACAAGATCAACAACTGGGAAGCCATGAAAATCACCCTGGAAGCAGGCATCCGTGTAGCAAAACGCTATGCCAGACTTGCCAGGATCATTGCTGAACATTTTGAAGAGGATTCCAACCGGAGAGAAGAACTTTTAAGGGTTGCGGAATCATGTGAGCAGGTTCCGGCCTATCCTCCCCGGACACTCCAGGAGTCTTTTCAGTATGACATTTTTATTCAGATGATGAGCCGGACCGAGGCAGTTGAAGGTGCATGGCCTGCAAGACCGGACTATTATCACGGCCCGTACTATGACAAGGATGTGAATATCAAAAAAAACCTTACAAAAGAAGAAGCCATTGATCTTGTGGGCGAATTCTTGATCCGCGCAGCAGAGGTCTGCCAGTTCAAACCGAAATTTGCCAGGGAAGGACTTCAGGGAATTGACGGCACATGGGTCTGGACCATTGGTGGTGTGGATAAAGAGGGACGCGACGCATGTAACGATTTGACAGTTGCATTGATGCAGGCAGCCAGACTGGTCAGGGTCGCTAACCCGACATTCGGCTTCCGGTGGCATCCACGAGTAAAGGATGAGGTCATGCGGGAGATTTTTGAATGCCTGCGTCAGGGCCTTGGATATCCAAACATCCGGCATGATCCGGTTTTGATAGCAAATTCCATGCACTGGTATGGTCATCCAATTGAAGAAGCAAGACTCTGGTGCAATCAGGCCTGTCTCTCACCCTGTCCGCCAACCAAGCATGGTTTTCAGCCCATGCGGATGGCCAATGCCACGGCCAACTGCGCAAAGATCATCGAGTATGTGATGACTGGCGGATATGACCCTGTCGTGAACATGCAGGTTGGAGCGGAAACCGGCGATGTGACTTCATTTACAGACTTCGAACAGTTTTTCGAGGCCTGGACAACCCAGATGAAAACCATATTCAGCATCCTGGTGCGTGCAGTAAATCGGGCCAGAACCCTGGCACCGAATCTGACCCCCAGGCCTTTTCTGTCTGCCATATCGGAACGTTCCATTGAAAGCGGCATGGATACATTGACACCCTCCCTGGAGCGGGGAAATGCATGGGTTACTGCATTTACATGGGTTGAAAATATCGACAGCCTTGCGGCAGTAAAGAAACTGGTCTTTGAGGATAAAAAATATACCATGGCTGAACTCAAAAATGCACTTGAGAAAAACTGGGAAGGCCATGAGCAGATGCGGCTCGATTTTGTCAAGAATGCTCCCAAATGGGGGAATGATGATGATTATGTGGATGACATCATGGTGCGGTGCCTGAAGACAGCAGCAAAATTTTCAAAAGAGCTGAAATGTCCTTCCGGCAACAACTGGCCGATTCTTCCTGAAAATGTGAGCGGCAACATTCATTATGCAAATATTGTCGGTGCTCTTCCCAATGGCAGAAGGCTTGGAGATGCATTGTATGACGGCGGTATCTCTCCGGGACCGGGTCTGGACAAGAAGGGTCCGACAGCCGTCCTCAAGTCCTGCGGAAAGATCAACCATATAACAGATGGCAGGGCTTTCCTGTTGAACCAGCGCTTATCTCCTACCCAGCTTGCTGGGGAAAAGGGATATCAACTCTGGAGAGCCTATATGCGAACCTGGGCAGATCTGGAACTGGATCATATCCAGTTTAATGTAGTGGATGACTCCACACTGAGAGCTGCACAAAAAGATCCGGAAAAATACCAGGAGGTCATTGTCCGGGTTGCTGGATACAGCGCTCATTTTGTGGATATTAGCCGAAAAACACAGGACAATATCATCCAGCGGACAGTTCAGGGTCTGTGATAACAGAACGGATTTTTATATGCTTTTTTCATGGACAACCTTCAGCCCTGATCTGGAAGAAGGATCAGGGCTGAAAATAAAAAAATTCAGAGGGGAGATGATACCCATGTCACGAAGAGAAGAAAAAAGACAGAAATTTGCCAGTAGCCTGATGCCGCAAAAACATGAAAGCGATGCAGCACCCCTAAAAAAGTCGGATAAACTTTGCGGCACATGCAAAAACTATTCTGAAAGTTCCTTTGCTAGTGATGGCAGAGGTTCCTGCAAATATCTCAAACTCGGCTCGGATATCACAGGCAAACCGCCGGTTTATATTACCGAAGGAAAGGAAGGGTACCTGACAAAAACACTGGCAGATGCTTCTTCCTGTGAGCATTATCAAAAGATGAAAATGATCGACAAGGACGGATATGAATGCAGTGACCCCATGTTTCGCCGGTCCATGCGGCAATTTCAGGAATAACCCGCGCAGCCGGTTTGAAAAAAACATCCTGTAAAATGGGAACCCATAGAAAGGAGAAGATTATGAAATGTACTGAATGTGGGCATAATGCGCCCTTAGAAAGCTTTCGTTACCTGTACAATGCCAGGATTGATGCTTCCATCAGCATCCGTCAGTGCACGAACTGTGAAGAATGGCTGGCAGTAGATGAACTAAAAGGCGTGGTCACCCAGAAAATTGCTCAAGGGGAAGCGCCTTGGGGAAAATCAGCGGGAATTGAAGGCCTTGCATCAGATTAAAATAGGAATAGGATACCATTATGGAAATGACCTGTCATAAATGCGGACATACAGGCGAATATCATATGTTCGATTACGTATGCAAGAACGGGTGACCTGCTACCGGAGAGTCTGATCTCCGGAAGTGTCCCAGTTGCGGGACCAATTGCGTGTTTTCCCGTTCTGAATCCCTCTACAACGAGGAAAATCAGATGAAGGAACTTTCCCGGCAACTGGCCGGCATCCGGAAATCCGATACCCCGGAAATCCTGGAACAGGCCCGACAACTGATCATCCGGCTTCAGGGGATGAACAGAAGATGGAATATTGATGGGCTTGAACAATTTTTACGGAAGCGTCAAAAAGAACTTTTTTTTAGCTTCCCGAGTCATTACTCGCCCGGACAATTGAATGAAGTGGAAACAGAATGAACAGAGAAACCTTAAAAATGGCCGTCCCGGAGCCGGACCCACATTTTTTCCTTTCGGAAGATGTGATTGAAAGCATGAACCGGATACGCCTTCTTTCAGACCGCCATCCTGTGAATGTTCTGATTGCCGGCAAACAGGGATGCGGAAAGTCAAGCATGGTCAAACAGTTTGCAGCCAGAAACAACCGTCCCCTTGCCACCTTCCAGATCGGTATGCTTTCCGAACCTGGACAGTTGTTTGGAGAGCATGCCCTGAAAGATGGAGAAACCTATTACCGGAAATTCCTGTTCCCGGATGCGATCCGTACAAAAGGCTGTATCATCCATCTGGAAGAGATCAACCGCCCGGAGCACCCCAAGGCGCTCAACATGCTGTTTTCCGTTTTATCGGAAGACAGGAGCATCTATACGGATGAACTGGGACATATCCGGGTTGCCGATAATGTCGTCTTTTTTGCTACCCTGAATGAAGGAGATGAGTTTGTGGGAACCGAGATGCTGGATGCGGCTCTTCGGGACCGATTTTATGTAACCCTTCTGGATTATCTGCCCCGTGATGTGGAAACCAGGGTACTGTGTCTGAAAACCGGAATCGATGAAGCAGACGCTCTGACCATTGTCAATGTCGCCAATCAGCTTCGGGAGAATACCCGGGAACCCATTGTCGTATCAACCCGCCATACATTGATGATAGCGGAAATGATCTCTGTCGGAGCCAGTATCGAAAAAGCATTTTCCATCAGCCTTCAGATCAGCCTGGATATGCTGGAATCGATTTTGCTGTCTCTTCATGTTGAAACCAAAAAAACAAAAAGCAGTCATCATGGCCAAACTTATCAACGCTATTAATCTGCATCCGGCGGTTTCAGGAGAGATTTCCAATTCCCTGTTCACTGCATGGACTTTCGATGAAACAGATCATCTTCAGGAATCATTTCACAAATCCGGAATTTCATCCTTCTGGAGAAAAAACATCTCTTTTCGGGAATCTCTTGAACTCGCCAATCTTCTCCGGGCGTTACAAAAAATCGCAGGCCACCTTGGGGAGAACATCGGCCGAATCGAATATACCGGCATGTCCTCTACTGCTGATTCATCCATCCTTATCAATCCAGAACTGGTCATGGGAAGCTATCCAATTCCATTTGACCGGGTTGATTTTGTGATTGGTTTTGTTGTTCATGAAGCTTTGCATAAAACAGAGTGGTCGGATCATGTATGGAAACTTCTCGAACCTGACATGAAAAAGATGTCTCCGATCCAGCAGGTTATTTTTCAGCGGATCGTTTTTACCGGAGAAGATATCTATATTGACCAGATAACTGATCACACTGTTTTTAGCTTGTACACAGAGATTTCTAGGAACAAAGAGATAGCCGCCCTGAACAGAGAAATTCCTTTCAACCGATCAACCCTGGATGAGTTGTTGCTGTTCTGGTGGGCCGGACAGTTCCGGTGTATTCCCGATCGGGAACAAAGACCCGAATATGAAAATCTTCTTTTCCAACTGGAGCAACTGTCGGATGAGGTATTTCAGACAAACAATCTGTTTGCTGGTATTGCAGAAAAATGCCGGAAACGAACTCTCTTGTTTCTGGATACCTGGGAACAGATCAAAAAGCCCATTCAGGAACTCTGTGTTTATAAAAAGCAGTTATACTGGTTTCATACCCTCGAAACACCTTTGGGCAAAAAAGGCCAACCGGACAGTAAAATAAAAGCAGCCGGACTTTTACCGCCTCAACTGGTCCGGGAGATTCAAACCAATCTGGCTATGGATACCGTCGATATCACTCCGCTGATCCAGTCGGTTGTCGGATTTGATAATGATACCGTCGCCCCCATGTCCAGATGGGATTTTAGCATTCCATCCCACCCTGTGATGGACAAAAGAATGATCAGCCGATTGAAAGCGATTTTCCAACATTATGCGGCCCGAAAAAAAGTTACAAGCCGTGGATTGGTAAGCGGCAGAATTGATCAAAGGCGCCTGTATCGCGTGCCAATGACTGGAAAATGTTTCAAAGAGGTTGAGCAGATTCCAAGCCTTGACTGGAGTGTTTTACTCCTGATGGATGCCAGCGGTTCCATGCAGGGAAGCAAATGGAAAATGGTGGAAAGTACGGTAGCCAATATCCATAAGGCGCTTTCCGGCTACAGCAACCGTCTGAGTGCTTTTGCTTATTTTGAGGTAAACGGAATCTGTATGATTTCCAGACTCCTCAAGGAAAACAGGCTATTGTCCGTGCCGCCTTCGGGGCAGACTGCATCCGGCCAGGCGATCATCGCAGCAGGAATGATGATGCCGGAAAAAAACAAAAATAAGATCATGATCCATGTAACGGACGGAGAATCCAATTTCGGATGTGATGTTTCCTTTGGGATTGATTTCTGCAAACAGAAAAAAATTAACTTGATCACATTGGGCTGCGGCTATAAAAATAAAAAGATTATGGAAGAACAATACAGACATGCAATCCAGTTTGTCGATCATTTCCAGCAGCTTCCCAGTGCAGTGGAAAGACTGTTCAAATGGACGTTTCTGTATGGCAACCTACAATCATTAAAAAGTCCTTCCCTGAAAACCACGGATGGAAAAGGAGTGTAACATGCCCGATACCGAACTGATCAAGGAAATCAAACATACTGTCGGAACCCTGAAATTCAATCGGCCCGAGAGAAGAAATGCACTTTCACAAACCCTTCTGGTTGATCTTCATCTGACCCTGAAAAAATGGGAAACGGAAAATACTGTCCGGGTTGTGGTCATTACCGGAAATTCCGATAAGGCCTTTTCTGCCGGATATGATATCACGGCCATTCCTACCGAAATGACGCCCGAAGCAGCGGAAATATTGAAAACAAGCAATCCTCTTGAACTAGCCCTTGCCAGTGTGAAAAACTTTCCGTTTCCGGTGATTGCCATGATCAACGGCTATTGTTTTGGTGCAGGTTTGAATCTTGCCATGTGCTGTGACATCCGGATCGGGGCTGACCACATCAAGGCTGGAATGCCTCCGGCAAAACTGGG
>PNOB01000174.1 GCA_013824585.1 Desulfobacterium sp.
TCCTTTTATTATAAAAGCCCGATGGTTGCCAAAGAACTCTACCCTGAGCATGATCTGTTCATCCAACACACAAAATTGAAAAACACATTGCGATATCTGATGGGAGAAGATCTAATTACGCATCTGGGTCTGGAGTACTATGATGATCTGTTTGCCTGATTTATTTTTCCCCTAAAACATAGAAAAGATGACTCATGGGAAGTTTAAACAATCCTTTCCGGAAAGTCATATCCCACTTGCCTAACTTTTTCATCCAACCTGGGAATTGGTTCGTTTTGGCATATCGAATAATGGGTACCTCCCAATCGGGTTTCCTGGAAGAAGGTGAAGTACTACCTGTACCATATCTTCGGTGAAGTCTGACATCCCTTGGACCGCTCGGGTCCGGCCATCCTGGTGTGTCAATGGCTCCATATTCAACGATTTTTAACCCGGTCTGATGAAACAGTTTTTTTACTTTTGTAACATGGTTGTACTTTACATTGCCATGTGTCCAGGGAAAGCCATAAATACGATGCAGGATACGGTGCCAGGGATAACCTGGTTGAAAGTTATTACAGGTAACCAGCAACACATAGCGATTTGAAATCCGTTTCATCTCCTTCAAATACCGGGCTGGATTGTTTAACTCGGTCCAGGTAACAAAGTTCCAGGCCAGATCAAACTGTTCATCCTGGATTCCGGTCTGGTAAATATCCGTATCTGAAATTGTTTCAACAAGATTACGGATGCCCAATTCCTCCCATCCTACCATCATCTCCGGTTCATGATTGACCAGCATGACCCGGCATCCTGCAAGTCCAAAACCAATCGAATAAACAGAACCTGCGGCCTTTGCTCCGTGACTGGGCATCTCTACTACTGTTTTTAAATTCAGGTCACGGGTAAATATTTTATGAAGCTGCAATAAAACGTATCGATCGTAAGTGACACCGAAAACTTCTACTTCTTTTTGCATCCTATTTTCTCCTATAGCAGTTTTCCCTTTTGATACCAATCCAGCGTTCTGTATATTCCTTCCTGAATACCGACTTTCGGAACAAATCCCAACTCTTTTTGTGCCTTGTTAATACATAGCCGTCTTCCGGCAACAATTGACCGGATGTTTTCCGCTTTTACCGGTGATTTCAAACCAGCCAGGCCAAACAGTTTCTCTATCAGATACGCTCCAAAAATTCCAATATGTTTGGGTACAAAAGGATAATATTTTCTTTTTATTCCAAGCTTTGCCAGGACGTGTTTTCGGATCACCCGGATATCATGGGGGTCATCATCAGCAATTATGTATTTTCCTCCTGGTTTTCCATTGGTGAAAGCCAATAAAATTGCATCTATTGCATCGCTTACAAAAACCAGTGGCAGATGATTGGGACGAAATCCGACCTGAGGTAAAATTCCATTTTTAATCATTTTAATCACTTTGAACAATTCATGCGTTTCTCCAGGGCCATAAATGTGGGGAAAACAGATGGTGATGACCGGCAATTGATATTTTTCAACATATGTGGATATCATTTTATCTGCTTCCATTTTAGATTTCCCATATGGATTGACAGGCTGTAATGGTGTATTCTCATCAATAAAGTCTGACGTTGATCTTCCGATTGCAGCCGTACTGGAAAAGCAGATAATCCTTTTGGGCTTTGCCTGAAGACACTCCTCCAGAAGATTCTTTGTCCCTGTTACATTGGTCTTAAAGTAGATGCTGTTATCCCCGCTATCGTTGGTCAAAGGTGTTGCTACGGCCAGGTTGATGACGACATCCATATGATCCATCTTATTTCGGATGCTTTTTCGATCGATGATATCTCCCTCAACAATGATGCACCTGTTTAATGGATATAGATGTTCATGCTTTTCCAGCTTTCGGAGCATGCATGTTACTTCATGTTGATTTTTCAATAAGCATGGGATCAGATGTGATCCCACATAACCGGTCGCGCCTGTGACAAATATTTTCATTAATGGGTCTCTGATTACAATATTAAAGCAATCCGTTTTTCTGATACCACGCTACAGTTTGGGCAACACCTTCCGAAAGCCTGACAACAGGATCATAACCAAGATCGTTTCTGGCTTTTTGAATGTCCATTCCCCAGCACCTTGACATAGCCAAAACCCGTGAGCGGGTCAGTGGAACTTCTATCCCGATCCATTTGCCGATTGTTTCCATCACAATTGCTCCGGCCCAAGCTAGGCTAGAAGGAAAACAGAACCACGGAGGTTTTACATTTAATTCTTTTGCAATGGTCTCAGCCCATTCTCTTTTGGAAACCGCTTTTGGCCCTCCGAGTATGTATACCTCTTGAACCGGTTGTTCCTGAATCATCAACAACAGTCCTTTGAGAAGGTCGTCGATATACACAGGATGGTTTGTAGAATACCCGTCACCAATATAAAAAAACCACCCTTTTTTTATATACCTGAACATTAACAATTTATGCGGATCTCCGGGGCCGTATGTAAATGTCGGCCTTGCAACTCCTACAGGAAGGCCTAATTCCTTTGAAAAAGATAGTGCAAGCCGTTCTCCTTCAAGTTTTGTCCGTTCATATATGGTGTAGGGATGACACTCGGTTGATTCATTGGCTGGTGTTGGTCCCATGGGGCCGGTAACCGCACCGGAGCTGATATGCAGAAAATAGGTTACACCCTTTTGCTTTGCTGCGGTCAGTATGTTTTTCAAACCCGTGACGTTGATCGCATGAACCATTTCATCTGTAAGGCCTCTGCCCAGTGCACCTGCAAAGTGACAGACCACATCAATCCCCTCAAGAGCATTCAATAAGGTATCGGGTTTTAAGAGATCCCCTTCAGCAATGGGGAGAGCTCCAACTGCTTTACCATTACGGGTCATACACAGGACTTCAAAGCCCTGTGAGGAAAGATAATGAGCCATTTGTCCGCCAATATATCCTGTGGCGCCGGTAACAAGGATTTTCAATAGACTACCTCGGTTTCTTTTATTTCAGGAAGATTTTCCATAATACTTTCGTCAGCAAAGGGCCATGTAGCAGAATATTCGAATAGGTCTGATTGGCAAGCGGACAGTGACAACTTCCACCGCGGATTTCATTTCGTACCTCCCTTGCCTGACTGCTGTTCCAGAGCGCCTTAAAATCATACCCATAATCCCGGAGGTTTCCCATGGATTTTTCATACCCAAGCGTGCAACATGCCCAGATATCTCCATAGGGAGTCATGTGGGCATTGGAGATACCGCCATAGCAGGGTATGATCTGCCTTTTTTCTTTCATGGTCTGTATGGCCAGATCATAGTATGCCAATCGGAATGCATGGGTGATTCGTTGAAAAAAAACTTTGCTTCGCATATGGGTCTGGATCTGCCTGACAAAAAATGAAATGGCCTGTTTGTATTTTTCCGGAGAAGGAGTAATGGGATTTCCCTGGTTAAACATCTCCGACCGGTTTTCTGCAATTTCGTTTCGATAACTGTCTGGTCCCAGCTTGCTTACATATTCTGAAATCGCTTCAATGTCATCCACATTCCAGCAGGAGATCACGGTGCCGAGTTCTGCATGAACATTTTTATGTTCGGTCTGCAGTTTTTGTAGATAATGAAACAGATCGATCACTTTTTCAAAATTTCCCGGCATTCCCCGGATTTCATCATGTTTTTCTTCAATATGATCCAGGCTGGGTTTGATGGTGAGCCGGACAGCTGGGAATTGTGTTTCCAGCAGTTTGATGATTTTCGATACCTGGTTTTTGATTTTCCGGATGGCGATGGCATTGGTGGGAATGTGAACAATCCCCGGCCTCAGGTGGTTGCATGCGGATTCAATGATCTGCACAAGGTCATCCCGGAGAAACGGTTCTCCGCCGCTGATATTGAAGATATAAATGTGTCCCATGGACCTGAAAATTTTTTCAATTTCTGGAAGGGACAGCTCGGTTTGGCGTTTTTGCGGATTCTTCTTATACAGCTTCCATATATTGCAGGTTTTACATCGGGACTGGCAGATGTTGGTAACGGAAAATGTCAGATTGATCGGCATTCCGGGCCCGGTTATTCCATGCCTTGCCAAACGGTATTGAATCATTTTGGGAAGCAGTTCTTGGATGTAACTCACAAACCTCTCCATGTTGGACCATTGTACATGTCTCGCCTTGTCCTTTGAAGACAAGGATCACATGTGTTTATCTGAAGAATTCCGTAAAAGATTTTTATATACAGATAAGACCTTTTTGGCAATAGCAGGCCATGAAATCTTCTCTGCAACCGCCTTGGCGTCATTTCCCATGGTTTTGAGCCGGTCTGGATCCATAAGCGTGCTGACAATCGCTTTTGCAAGAGCTTCATCATCTTTTGGTGGCACAATACATCGGGGATCATTCACAAGTTCCGGGAGTCCACCGACAGTACTGACAATCAATGGTTTTCGAAATGAAACAGCAATGGCCCCGACACCGCTCTGGCTGTCAAAATGATGATAGGGCAGCAAAACCAGATCCGCGGCTGTAAAAAAAACAGAGACCATTTCAGCGGGGATATAGTTCAGAAAGGTGTCTATGTGTTTCTCAAGATTTAAGTTTTTGATCTTATTCTTGTAGGGGATCCAATCCTCCCATAATTTTCCGGCAATGACCAGGCGGGCATCCGGTATCTCTTTCAGCACCCTTCCGAAAGCGGCAATTGCCGTATCGATTCCTTTGTACGGTCTGATCGCTCCAAACAGGAGTATCATTTTTTCTTCTGGTTTGATGTTCAGCTTTGCACGGGCTTCCTGCCTAGACAGTTTTGATGAAACATGAAAGTCCAGAGGTCCGTGAGGGATAACAGTAATCTGTTTCGGGGATATGCCATACTGCCTGATTAACTGTTGTTTATTTTTTGGGGAGTGAACCAGAAAGTGATCTCCCAGCCGGAACAACCATCCAGATGCCAGGGTAAACAGCCGGGATCTTTCATGGGATAATACATTGTGAACCGTAAAGACAACCGGTTTTTTCCGAAGCCTGAACCCAAGGCAGATACAGGCATAGATCATAAAAAGCGGCAGGCTCCACCACTGTGCATGGAGCAGCTCCGCTTTGGTGAAAAACCCTTCGATCAGCCATGTAAGCGGGTTATACCATGTGAGAAATCTTCGGATACGAAGCCTTTCATGAACGATTTCCGGAAAGGTGTGATCCTCCTGAAGCGTGCCGCCCGGATAGAGAAAGGCCGGATAGATTTTTCGAAAAGAGAGAAAACTGACACAGGCATGGTCGGCCATGGCCATGGAAAACTCTAAGCAGTAGCTGCTGAGTGCCCGAAGGGGTGGAAGAGATCCCAGCATGGCAATGGTTGGTACATCTTTTTGTTTTGGATCATCCGGTTTCATTGCTTATGAATTGTCCGGTTTTTGGGTCTGCTTTGGAGCGGGCCTTTCCGGAAAAAGTTTTTCCAATTCAATACCTTTGATTTTGGACAGGCAGTTTTCCAGTGCCTCTTTTTCCGTGTTGCCGGTTCCCTGATATTCCTGTTTGGCAATGATGTTGATCAGATTGGGAACGGCTACGAATTTTCCAGCCAGTTTTCCGAAAATCGCCTCATGCACATCAATGTGCAGCATTCGGTCTGACCGGATCAGGTTGTATTTTGTCACCCGGGTCAGAATATCTTTTCCATCTACATCAAGCATGATCCATCCTCCTTAAATTCCGATAATTTTTTTCATGGGAATTCCATCATCCGAACGGCCTTTAATGACCGCAAAAGATTTTACAGCATTATTTTTTTTCGAAACACTGGGTATCAGAGAGGTGTTTTTCATCTGGATTTCCATAAATATTTCTTTTGGTGGAGCCATGCTGTCTTTTTTACAAAGTGTCTGGGCCAGACAAAAGACATCTTCCAGCTCATCCAGTTTGATCAGGTTGTTTACATGCAGAAAAATTTCAGGCAGGTCATTCAGGAGATCTCTGACCCATCCGGTATTGGAGAATTTTTCCGCATAAATATCATCAATTCCCATAGCCTTTCCGATACAGATGATCTTTTGTAAAACCTGTTGAAAAATTTCCTTTCTGTTTTCCAGCAATTCCTTCCGGCTGCATTCCTGAATATCATCCCTGAAAGCTCTGATGGTTTCAACAGCATCGATGGCCAGAATGATTTTATCCATGTTTTCATGAAATACATACAAGGGCAGCAGGTGGACTTTCATGACAAATTGTCCATCATGAAACACTTTCAGTATCTGATAGTTCCGGTCCAGAATCCAGGGGAAAACCGTCCAGTAAATATTTTCGATATTCCGATCCGCCTGAAACGGGGTTTTATCCGCAGTACAATCTCCGGTTTCCTTGCCCAGCATCAGGTAGGTGATATCCCTTGTGGCAAATTCAAACTCAACACCATTTTTTCTGGGAATGGAAAGCTTTTCGATTTCCGGAATGGATAAATCCGATGAGAGTTCGAAAAGGGCATTGGCGATCTCGTCCGCATAAATGGTTGTGGTCTGCTGATCGGATTCGGCCAGATCACTGAAGGTAGTAGTTTTGATTTTTGTGAGGATACGATGGATTCGAATCCGGGCCAATGCAAGCTGGATATCCAGGTGCTTTTTTTTATTTGAAAGATTGTTTTGTTTGTTTTTGAGAATTTTTTCAACTGATTGGAGTAAGGCCGAATTTGGAATGGAATTGAGGATATCTTTTCGAACAAGGCCGGTGGAATCAAGGTCGGTTCTGAGGCGCTGACTGGAAACCGGGAAAAGGCTGTTCCTGCATTCCGTGATAATCTGACGAATGCTTCTTGGGTTGTTCAGGTTGAAAAAAGGCTCGATCTGTATGCCAAACTCCTCTTTCCAATCCCGGTGCCAGTTTTCAAAAAACTGGAAAACCGGTTTTTTAAAATTGACATCTCCTGTTTTCAGTTCCTCGGTAATCCGTTTTCCCAGAGCAAGGTTCAGAACTTTTTTCAGTTTTCTGCCGTCTTTTACAGAAACCAGTTGATAGTCGCTTGGTAGTTTTCCATACCGGGTCTTGGCTTTCTTTAGGGAAATCATAACAGGGCCCCGCTCTTCGGTAAAACCGATGATGTTGGGATTATACTCAGGCTGATCGGGTGAGGGCATATTTGTATTTATTCATCTTGTTTTTTTGTAAAGGTTTTATTTTCTATCCATGCATATTCCAAATATGGGCGACCTGTCAAACAGATCAATATTCCTGATGAAAAAGAAGCTGCTGAAAAGGGATTGTCCATCCGGTCAGGCAGGTGATGATTTTGATGGCTGAGGCCAATCTTCTTCCCCAGGGTCATAGCAGGTGATCCCCATTCTGGCCAGAACAAGGCGGGCCTTTTCCATGGATTCCGGGGTCGGAGTTTCCAGTTTCGGACCGGGTTTGAATTGGAGCCATTCTCTTTTGGCTTCCCCGAGGTTGTGAAAGGGAACCAGGGTTACCTTGTTCAGTTCAAGTTCGGCAAGCATCCCTCCCCAGCCTTCCAGGTTTTCAGGTGTATCGGTGATACCGGGTATCAGTGGCATGCGGGGCCATATCAATGGACTGCCTTTTTGACGAAAATTTCGAGCGAGTATCGCAAGGTTATTTTTGATTATCCGGTTTGTGGTGCCGCAGAATTGTTGATGGGCACTTTCCTGGAACAGCTTGATGTCAAATAATACCAGATCGATCAGACTTAGCAGTTCACGGACATCTTTTCGGGGTTCAGACCCAGGTCCCTGTTTTTCCTCCATATGGAACAGGCCGCAGGTTTCCATGGCAACATGTATTTTATCCTGCTTCAAAGTGCTGGCCAGTTGAACCGAAAATTCAAGAGATAAGGTTGGTTCCCCGCCGGAAAAGGTAACTCCGCCACCAGATTTGTGATAAAAGGGATACTCAGGTTGAAGCTCTTCCAATACTGCCTGAGTTGAAAGAAATTCCCCAAAGCGAATCAGGGCGCCGGATGGGCATGCTTCAGCACAGGCAAAGCATTTTTGGCACAGATCAGATCGGATCTGGCCGGGGGTTTTCATGGCATTGGCCGGGCAGACCGATACACAGGTTCGGCAGTTGACACACAGACGTGATTTAAAACCGAGTTCCGGCGCCGGTGCCCAGGATTCCGGGTTCTGACACCATGTGCATCGCAGGGGACAGCCCTTGAAAAACACCATGCTTCGAATGCCAGGACCGTCATGGAGACAAAAATGCTGAATGGAAAAGATATGTCCGGCAACGAGTTCTTTCATATTATCCAATACCATGAACGGTTCTTTCAATGATTTCATCCTGGACAGAAGGCTGGAGATCATTGAAATAGGCACAGTAACCAGCGACACGCACGACGATTCCCGGATATTCGGCTGGATTTTGTTTGGCTGCCCGCAGCATATCTGCATCCAGCACATTGGCCTGAACCTGCATGCCGCCCTGGTCAAAATAGGTAGTAAACAGGTTGGCAAGAGCGCTGCGGCCGGCTTTGCCTGCAACGGTCTTGCGATCGAATTTTAGATTTAATGCACAGCAGTTGGACCATTTCCGGCTGTCCAGGGAAGCGGCGGAGCGAAGAACAGCCGTAGGCCCTTTCCGGTCCGCTCCATCCGCAGGGGAGAGTCCGTTGGACAGCCTCTGCCCGGAACCTCGTCCATTGGGCAGGGCGCCGGTAAGACGGCCAAACGCAATATGGCAGGTCATGGAATAGATGCCTGGAATATAGCGTCCGCCTCTTGAATTGCGGTGAGCTGTAATGGCGTTGCTAAAGACATCTGCCGCCAGTTGGGTCATCTGGTCAACATCGGCTATTCCATTGCCGTATCTGGGGAACTGATGCAAAAGCTCCTGCTGTAATGCGCGGTGATGTTGATAATCTGTTTTCAGGATGTTCAGCAGCTCTTTCAGGGTAAACCGCTTCTGGTGAAAAATGAGCTGCTGGATTGCGTACAGGGAATCCCCTGCGTCTGCAAGACCCGCAACCTGGATCGATGTCAGGTCATATAAAGCGCCTCCCCAGGTAACATCCCGTCCTTTTTCAAGACAGCCTTCCGTAACCATGGAGTTCACCGGTGTCGGGCGATAGATGCGGTAGGTTGCTTCCAGCCATCCGATTACTTTTACCATTTCAGCCACAGCATGTTCCACCTGGCTGCGGAACGCATCCGCTAC
>PNOB01000175.1 GCA_013824585.1 Desulfobacterium sp.
ATGTAGTAATAAAGGGTCGCACTGTAAAAATCGACATTCACATAAATCTCCCTGCCCTTTCTGTTTTTAAATATCTCTTTTCCTGTCTTTTCGAGATGTTTCGACAGATCATACCATCGGGTATCTCCTGCGCGTTCCCCCATTTTTCTGGACATGGGGGCAAGGATATGGGCTCTGGGGTCATCGGTCTGATAGACAGCATGACCCAGCCCCATGATCACACCGCCGGATTCCAGGGTTCTTGTTACATAATCTTCAACCCTTTCCATAGAACCGATCTCCTGAAGCATCTGCATGACCCTGGTATTGGCCCCTCCGTGAAGCGCACCGGAAAGTGAACCTACGGCAGCAGAAACGGCTGCATACATATGAGCCTTTGTGGAGGCTACCTGCCGTGCTGAAAAGGTCGAAGCATTGAATGAATGTTCCGCGTGCAGAATAAGGCAGGTATTGAAAAACGCTGTGATCTCCGCATCCGGCTTCTCTCCGGTCAGCATATACAGAAAATTCGCGGCAAGACCCATTGCCGGAGAGGGAGTGACAGGTGGTTTTCCTTTGCGGATCCGATCCCATGCAGCCACGATAGTGGGCATCCTAGCAATCAGACGAACTCCCATTCGTGTTGCTGCTTCTTTTGAGTACTCCTTTACATCCGGATCATAATGGGCAAGCATGGTAACCGCTGCCTGAAGTACATCCATGGGAAGCGCATCCGGCGGACTTAAGGCCAGAGATTTCAATACCGATTCCGGAACCTCTGACTCCCTGGCCAACAATGATTTGAATTCTTCCAGTTCCTTTTTTTGCGGCAACCGCTCATACAGAAGAAGATAGACAACCTCTTCAAAGGTTGCGGTTCTTGCCAGATCTTTCGCGAGATAACCCCTGTATACCAGTTTTCCGATTGCACCATCCACATCACTGATTTTGGTGGTGGCAACAGTGAGCCCCCGTAACCCGGTGTTTAAAATCGGCCTGCACTCATCCATAAACAACTCCTTATTCCGGTTTGGTTTCATTTTGGCCCGATGCGTTGGCAGATAAAGGGCAGGCACAGGGGCCTGCCCCATAAGTGCTAACTTAACAATTAGCCATTAATTGTTGATTATTGATTATTTTATAATTATCGGGTTTCATGTGAGAATGGCCTTCCAGCCGCAAAATAAAATTTTAATCAAAGCGCAAATATCGCGACTACAGGCCCCCCACATACAAATGATAAAACAATAATCAATAATCAATTGTTAATGACTAATAATCAATTTAAATTAACGCTTATGGGGCCTGCCCCTACGAATCATGTCATCTTTCATCAGATATCAATCCACATATCGGCTTCATTACCGCAACTGGTGCATGTTCCGGTTGCTTTGACCTGATGTTTGTGGCCTTTAGGATGTTTGTTTCCTTTTCTTTTATGTGGATGGCCCTCTTTGACACCTTCTCCACTTGCAGCCTCATACTCCTTCAGTGAACAGGTCAGAACCATTTCCGCCTCATTTCCACAGGACTCACATTTACACACCTGTCTGATTTTCTTGGTCATATTTCCTCCTATTTTTGGTTTTCCCTTTTGGGATTATGGGTAAGCAGATTTCTTTTTTTAAACAAAGCATATCAAATTATGCAATGATTATCGTTTTAATTCAAGCGATAATGAAGGTCTTGATACCTGAAAATGATCTGCAAAATTCCGGATAGTTCATCCAGGGTCGTTATAAAAAAGATAATGCATTGTGTTCATACAGAATATTCAAACCGATACCAATCAAAACAATTGCCCCAAGTCCTTCGGCATATTTTTGAAGGATCATAAATTGGCAGGCTTTACTTCCGAGGAACAATCCAAAAGCCGTGAATAAAGCAGCCACTACCCCGATAATTAAAGCCGGAAACCATATGGATACATTGAGTAAGGCCATGCTCAGACCGACAGCCAGGGCATCAATGCTTGTTGCAACTGACAACAGCACCAGGCTTGATCCTCTGGTGGGATCTTTACAGGTATTTTCCTCATCCTGTTTCCCAAACACGGAACGGAGCATGTTGCCGCCGACGAATAACAGAAGTGCAAATGCAACCCAGTGGTCATACCCTTCAATCAGGGTTCGGATGGAAAGCCCTGCACTCCATCCGATTACCGGCATCATGGCCTGAAAAAGACCAAAATGCCATGACAACCGGAAAAATTGACGGGCGCTGACATTTTTCAAGGCGACCCCTGAGGCAATGGAAACGGCAAAGGCGTCCATAGCCAGAGCAACTGCCAGAGCAATAATATTAAGAATTGTCAAAAAATGTAAGCCTTTCAACCCGATTTCCGGGTTTGGATTTTCATCATCCTGAACTGCTCGTAAATGTGGGAGCTGCATCCTGCCGCGATATTTGTGTTTGTGAACAAAACTCTATTTCGCGGCTGGAAGCCGCTCCCACAGGTGGAAGTTGCTCTCACAAATGGAAACTGCACTACAGATGGAAGCTGCTCCTCGCATGAAACCGAAAGTTGAGCTTTTAAAATATCACTTTTTCAGGGGGTCTTCTTTCCGGTACATACTCATGACTGATCTTATGGTTATTCCACTCCATGGAAACATAGAGATTGCAATAACAACTGCCATACTCCTTCACGTCCGGCTCCCGGTAAACACATGGACAGAGGATATCCTTATCCTGATCACGATCCCCGGATGATAGCCGGCAGGGACAGGCCATATATCCGTAACGTTCCTTGTTCTTGATAAGGGCTTCCAGCAGTTCCAGAACCCTTTCCCGGTCATTGCTGAAATAATAGCCTTTTTCCTCCTGACTTTTTTTCAGCATTTCAAACAGTTTTTCAGCTTCCATGAATACCCAGTGCCTCCTTGATCTCTTTTTCCTTATACCCGACAATAACCTTATCTCTAATCACAATCGTGGGAAAAGAACATCTTGAATTCACTTTTTTCACATCTTCAATGATGGCCTTCCGTTCATCCCCCACAAGGGTATCCACATCGATATAATCGTAAGCGATATTGCATTCGCTCAGCAATTTTTTGGTAGATTTGCAGTGGCTGCATGTGCTGAGTGAATAAACCTTTACATCACTGTTCATAATTTTATCCCTTTTCAGTAGTAGGTAATCAGATCTGAGATATGATCTGCATATAATACACAATCCATTATCAGGATAAATCAAAAATCATACCAGAATGTATGTACCTCTGACAGAATTTTTCCCTGTCCTGGGTTTCAATCTTGCGGTAAATCTCTTTTCAGCGCAGAGGGATTGATTCGCATCAGTCGTGACATACCACATCCATCCTGGTATAGGCAAGGGAAACCAGTTATCGATACAATACCTTATATGTATCCGAAAATTTACATCAAATAACCATTGCCAAATTCAACCGGATTTTCTAAGACTTTCAGCATACAATGGAAAAAACGCCGACCACCTTTCTGATGTGAATACACCCTAATTTCGGACAGGAATATGCTGGAACCGGATGGATATTCAAATTTAAAAAAATGCTGCCAGGACTCCCTCAGTGCCTTATTCACCGGCATTTGTATTCAAAATTCCCGCCCTGTTTACATCCGGTACATCTATGCAAATGAAGTATCTCCATCTATCCATGAACAGATCATTCAAAGCTACAAACATCTGAAAACTGTCTCTCCGGAATATGTCACAAACCTTCTGGATCTGAGACATGAAACATCCTCTCCAAAAAATATGATTATCATTTATGAAAAAGCAGAGGAAGAAACACTTCAAGCCTGTCAAAACGGACAGCGATTTCAAACTTCAGACTTCCTTCACATCGCAAATCAATTGGCAACCGCCGTCAAAAGCATTCATCAGCTTGCGATTCCGATCAAAGCGCTGTCTCCTTCCATGATCTTTTATAATCCTGCCAGTCGCAGCCTGAGGCTGGATGTATCGAGCATTTTATTCAACAATCTTTATCCTGACCATATTCTTCACCAGTATACGCCTTTCAAAACAGCAACCGCATGTTCCGGATTGTCCTATATTTCTCCGGAACAAACCGGCAGATTGAATTGTCCGGTGGATTATCGTACTGATTTTTATTCGCTGGGAATCATTTTCTATGAACTTCTCACCGGAAAACTTCCATTTGATTCTGAAAACCCCTCTGAAATTATTCACTCCCATCTGGCACGACATCCTGTTCCCCCATCCAGAATATGGGTCGATATCCCTGGCACCTTATCCAATATTACCATGAAATTGCTGGCAAAAATTCCGGATGACCGGTATCAGAGCACGTATGGTATTCTGGCGGATATTCATCAATGCCGTATGCAATACAAAAACGCCAAAAGCATATCTTCATTTTCACTGGGAAGTGAGGATTTACCAGAACAGATTCACATTTCACAAAAGCTGTTTGGGAGGGAAAATGAATTTTCACAGATGATTGAAATCTTTGAACGGATTCGAAGCGGTAGCGCAGAACTGCTTCTGATAAGCGGGCTCCCGGGGATCGGAAAATCAAGGCTCGTTCATGAAATGGACAAACAGATTGCAGAAGCAACCGGATATTTCGGAATCGGAAAATATGATCCATTTCAAAAAAATTTTCCATACAGCGCTATTATTCAGGCCTTTCAGGAAGTCATCAAACAGATCCTGACCGAAAGCTCAAATCGCATTCAATCCTGGGAAATCCAATTGCGTGAAGCACTCGGAAGTCACGGACAGATCATGATCAATGTAATCCCGGAAATCGAACTGATCATCGGCCCCCAAACCCCTGCACCGGAAATGTCGCCGCCGGATGCACAAAATCGATTTCACCAGATGTTTGAGAGATTTATCCAGGCATTTGCCCAGAAAGAACATCCCCTGGTCATTTTTCTGGATGATATCCATTGGATCGATTCAGCCAGCCTGAAACTGATTGAACGATTTCTGTCCACTTCAGCCATCCATCATTGTTTTTTTATCGGCGCATTTCGCAACAATGAATTGGCCAAAAATAAAAACCTGTCCTTGGCATTTCTTTCCATTCTGAAAAACAACTTCCCCGTTACCATGATGAACCTGGAAGGAATTGAAGAAGAGCATGTCCGTCAGATTATCATTGCATCCCTTTCCAAAAATGTTGAAAAAAACAATTCGCTGGCAGCAATCATCAACCAGAAAACAGGCGGGAATCCCTTTTTTATCGGACAGTTCATCCAGGCATTATCTTCCAAAAAACTTCTCTGCCTTGATTATAATTCCGGCATGTGGCGATGGGATGAGCACGCAATCCAATCCGAAAACTTAACCGATAATGTGATCGATATCATGCTGGATGAAATCCTGAAACTGCCCGTTGGCACCCAGGAAATGATGAAGCTTGCCGCCTGCATTGGCAACCGCTTTGATTTTCAGATACTGGCTGCCGTAAGCGAAATCCATATTGTTGAAACCGCATCTTTGCTATTGGCATCGGTCAAGGCAGGTTTCATTCTGGCAAAAGGAGAGTCCAACCGGTTCCTGAATGAAATTATGGCCTCCAGAAATCCGGTTGCCGGTCAACCAGACCCGTCAGGCAGCCATCCGGAAAACTCTTTCTTTTTCGAATTCCTCCACGACCGCGTGCGCCAGGCAGTTTATTCACTGGTTCCGATAGAAAAAAGGAAAACCGTGCATTTTCATATCGGCAAACTAATGCTGAACCATATGAAAAAAGAAAATTTTCAATACAACATTTTCAATCTTGTCAATCAGCTGAATTATGGTGTGGATATGATCGCAACCACACACCATCAGATCGAGCTGGCGGAACTGAACCTGATTGCCGGAAGGAAGGCCAAAGAATCAACTGCCTATCCTCTTGCCTTGAGCTATTTGATTACCGGTGTATCTCTATTGCCGAAAACGAGCTGGATTGACCATTATCAGCTTTCACTGGATCTTTTTTTTGAAAAAATGGAATGCGAATACCTGAACCAGGACTTCGAAGCGGCAAACAACAGTTTCATAACAATCACCGATCGCGCCCATTCCAGCCAGGATAAGGCCTATGCTTTCAATATTAAAATGATCATGTTTGCAAGCCAGGCCCGCCATCAGGAAGCAGTCAAAATTGGTCTGGATGGTCTTCGCTCCATCGGGGTGAACATTTCCGAACCAGGAGGCATAGCATCGGTTCTATGGCCGCTGCTTAAAACCAGAGCAAAGCTGCTATGGCGCAACATTTCCAAACTCATCAATCTTCCAAAGGCAACAGACCCCCAACAAAAACTGATCATGACCATGCTGATGAACATCTCCTTTTCGGCATACCTGTGCAACCCTTATCTGATCGTCATTGTTGCTCTGCAGATTATCAAACGAACCATGAAATACGGCAACACCTATGCATCATCAACCGGGTATGTAATTTTCGGTGCGATCCTGTGCGGGATCTTTAAACGTTATGACAAAGGGAACAAATTCGGCAATCTCAGCCTGCTGATCCAGAAAAAATACGGACGTGTTGAAACCAATCCTAAAATTTTTCTCTACTATGGAATGGGAATCTGCCCATGGCAGCATCCGATTCATGTTGCAATCGAAAGCAACAGGAAAGGCCTTGCGGACGCACTGGAAACAGGAGACTGCAATTGGGCTGTTTATCATATACAGTCGATTCTCATATTTCTTTTTGCCCAGGGTACGCCTCTTGCTGAAATTTATTCAGAATGTGAATCCTATTATGATTATATCTCCAGCACAAAAGATTCTGCAGCATTGAATTATCTGATCTCCCTGAAACAGGTGATAAAATGCCTGAAAGGGCAGACGCAAAACGAGTACAGTCTTGATGATAATGACTTTCACGAGGAGAACCATATCCGGCAAATCATCGAGGAAAACATCCCCATCATCCTTCTCCGCCACTACCTTCTGAAAATGAGACTGCTCTATATCATGGGAGATATGGATGAGGCGCTCCGGCTGGCGATGCTGTGTGAAGGCCTTCTCCAGTATCACCTTGGAACCATTATCATTACAGAGCATTATTTTTTCCATAGCCTGATATTGCTGGCAAAGAACCATCCTGACAATCTTCTGCAAAAACTCAAGACATGGCGGCTGCTGAAACGCAATGAAAAAGCCATTGCCGGAATGGCCAGGGCATGTCCGGACAATTTTGAACATAAATTGTTTCTGATAAAAGCGGAAACAGCCAGGGTCCAGGGCAAAAATGCAGCCGCATCCAATTTTTTTCAAAAAGCGATCCAGTCTGCCCGGCAGAATGGATTTATCCATATGGAAGCCATTGCAAACGAACTGGCTGCAAAATTTTATCTGGCCCAGGGACTTGAAAAGGTTGGAAAAACATTTTTAGCAGAAGCCGCCGATGCCTATCAAAGATGGGGAGCAGATGCAAAAATAAAAATACTTTCCAAACAGTATCCGGCCATGACCGCCCGGATAACCGAACCATCTGTCCATCATCCAATTCCCCATCGAATTGATTACACAGATGTCGTTCATTCGCTTCAAGCTATTTCAACGGAAATTATTCTGGACAACCTGCTGCAAAAACTGATGCAGATCGTCATCCGCAATGCCGGAGCCAGAAAGGGATTTCTCCTTCTGAAAACCGATAACCAACTGGAGATCAAAGCTGTCGGTCATATCGGCAACCCCATTCGGGTGACACTTCAAAGCAGCCCTGTTGAGAACAGGACAGATATACTGCTGTCTGCAATCAACTATGTCAAACGTACCGGGAAAACCCTGGTAATGGATGATGCGGTCCGGCAAGGTGATTTTGCGACAGATCCTTATATGATTCAAGCCAGACCGAAATCTGTTCTATGCCTTCCCATTCTCCGGCAGTCCGAGCTGATCGCGATTCTGTATCTGGAAAACGATATTGCTATCGGCGCCTTCACACCGGACCGGATCGAGACTCTTCAGCTCATTGCTTCCCAGGCTGCAATCTCCTTTGAAAATGCAAAACTTTATGCCCATGTGATCCAGAAGGAAAGAGATTTGAGAACCGTATCGGAAAAACTCAGATCCCTTTCATCTGAACTGCTTTTGACGGAAGAGAGGGAAAGAAGACGCATTGCTGTTGATCTTCATGATCGTATCGGACATGCTCTTGCAAATGTCCGGATTCAACTGGGCCTTCTTCAGGAAGCCAGAGAAGACAAAAGTGCAGCCAGAATTTTTCAGACGATCCATGATCAGATCGATCAATCCATTACAGATACGCAGTCATTGACATTTGAATTAAGCCCTCCGGTTCTGTATGACCTGGGCCTGGAGGCAGCGATTGAGTGGCTTGTCTACCAGATGAATGAACAGCACGGAATACAAATCAGCTTTTCAGATGACCACAAACCCAAACCCCTTGGAGAGGATATCCGCATCCTTATCTTCCAGGCGGCACGTGAACTGTTGTTTAATATTGTCAAACATGCCCAGGCACATCATGCCTGGGTTTCCATCCAGGCCCAGTCGGAAAATATCAGTGTTGTCATCGAGGATGACGGTATCGGCTTTGAAATGTCAAAGGCCGGGTATATGACCAAAAAAGGCGGCGGATTCGGGCTGTTTTCCATTCAGGAACGGATGAAATATCAAGGAGGAGTTCTTGACATTTCTTCAAAACCCGGTCATGGAACCAAAATAACAATGACGCTTCCCATGAAATCCAATGACATGGAAAAATAAAGGACAGCATCATGAGCATTCAGATTCTCCTGGTTGACGACCATAGCATAACCCGCGAAGGGCTGTACGCTCTCTTGGAAAAAAAGCCGAACTTCAGTGTGATCAAGCAGGCGGAAAACGGTCGTGCTGCCGTCAAGCTGGCAAGACAGCACAAACCCGATGTTATCGTGATGGATATCAATATGCCGGATTTAAACGGCATTGATGCTACCCGCCAGATTCTGGCTGAACTTCCGGATGTGAAGATTATTGCATTGTCCATGTACTCGGACAGAAGCTATGTAAAAGGAATGCTCCAGGCGGGTGCATCCGGGTATCTGCTGAAAAACTGCGCCTTTGATGAATTGGCAAAAGCCATCGAGACAGTATACAATAACCAGACCTATTTAAGTCCCAAAATTTCAGAAATCGTCCGGAAAGAATTGGTGAAGCTGATGAAA
>PNOB01000176.1 GCA_013824585.1 Desulfobacterium sp.
CATATGCATATAGCAGAAGAATGAATTCCAATGAAGCAATTATCAATCCGATTCGGAGCCCCAGGTCTCCGGATCCCGGATCTCTGGTAATTCTGGTCTCATCCAGGAAGGATATGATAGCGCTCTGTTCACTGTTACAGGTGAAACCGGATCATTCCTTCGATTTTATGATGAGCCGGATCTGTACTTCTGCCTTTGAGAACCATCCTTTTTCAGTGGTTGGTCCGATGGTTGGGGCTCCGTATGCTGCGATCCTTTTTGAAAACTTGATTGCATGGGGAGCACGGAAGTTTATTTTTTTCGGACTTTGTGGCTCCATCTCTCCAAATGTTAAGATCGGAGACATTATTCTACCGACTGGGTCTTTCATACAGGAGGGAACCTCTCTGCATTATGGAAAAAAAACCGGGGAGGTTTCTTTTTGTTCAAGGGATATCCTTACACAACTGAAGGCGGCATTTGAAGAAGAACTCCTTGTGTTTCAGGAAGGGCTTGTATGGACAACCGATGCGGTTTTTCGGGAAACAAAAGAACTGGTTTGTACCTATCAGGGAAAAAATGCCCTGGGTGTTGAAATGGAACTTTCAGCCCTTTGCACCATCGGAAATTATCGTGGTGTAGACATCGGCGCTGTCCTTGTGGTATCGGATGAATTGTCCACTTTTCAATGGAAACCAGGGTTTGGAGAAGATTTTTTTAAGAAGCAATGCAAAGCAGTACAAAGGACGATTTCAAAGTTATGCCCGACATTGCAGCCACTGAAATAGAACAGCTCGTCAATCAACTGGAGATTTATAATTCTGCCTATCGCAACGGAAAGCTTCTGATCAGTGACGTTGAATATGATCAATTGGTGGAAAAGCTTCGGTCACTCAACCCGTCTCATCCTTTTCTGAACAGAGTCGAACCGGAATCATTTGAAAGCAAAAAGGAGGTTCGCCATCCTGTTCCCATGCTTTCCATTGAAAAAGCATATTTCCGGGAAGCCCTTGAACGGTTTATCAATCGTGTAAAAAAAGAAGCTGCGGAAATCGGTATATTGGATATCCGTTTTTCGGTAACTCCGAAGCTGGACGGGCTTGCCGGACGGGATGATGGAGAAATATTTGCATCAAGGGGAAATGGCGAGGTCGGGTATGAGATCAGCAGCGCATTTGAGAAAGGAATTATTCCTCTTGGCGGCCGTGGCCGTGGGATCGGTGAAATCGTTATCAAGAAATCCTATTTTGACGAGCATTTATCCGGCAATTTCGAGCATCCCAGAAATCTGGTGGTAGGAATCATTAATTCTGATAAATTGAATGAATTCGCAGTCAAGGCCATAGAAGACAGGGCTGTATTATTCGTGCCCTATGCGGTGTTGGAATCATGGGTCGGAACCCCGGAAGAACTTGTGGATCAGATCGAAGAAGTAACCCGAAAGCTTTCAGCCAAAACCGATTATCCCATGGATGGAATGGTTGCCAGCGTGACGGATGAGGCTGTCCGGGAGCATATGGGATCGACTGCACATCACTATCGGTGGCAGATTGCTATTAAAACAAAAGGTGAAACCGCAGTTACCCGTGTGGAGAAGCTGGTCTGGCAGGTGGGGAGAACCGGCAATGTAACGCCGGTGATGGAAGTTATGCCGATATTTCTCTCCGGTGCAACAATCAGAAGGGTTACAGCACACAATGCCGGGAAGGTAAGAGATGAAAAAATAGGCATAGGCGCGGAGATTGAGATCATACGAAGCGGAGAGGTTATCCCCAAACTGGAAAAGGTGATCACTCCCTCCGATCAGATGGAACTTCCGAGGTTTTGTCCTTCCTGTAATTCATCCCTCCAATGGGAGAATGATTTTTTAAAGTGCATGGCCTCTTTTTGTCCGGCTCAGATAGAGCAGGGAATTATTCATTTTTTTAAAATTCTGGGAACCGCTGAATGGTTTGGTATCAAGACGGTTCAGAAACTGGTGGAAGATGGATACGACAGCCTTGTAAAAATTTACACCATGACAGAACAAGATTTTTTAGACATGGGATTTGGGCCGGTGCAGTCCAAGAATTTATGGAACGCCATTCAGGTAAGTATATCCAAACCAGTGGAGGACTGGCGATTCCTGGCTGCTTTTGGGATTTCGGACCTGGGAACAGGGGATAGCCGGAAGCTTTTGTCCCACATCCGGCTGGAAGACCTTGGGGATGTTCGGAAAGAGGAAATTATTGAGATTCATGGCTTTGGTGAGAAGACCGGCGAATCCATACAAATGGGTATTGAAAAGATATGGGACACCATAAAACATATGCTGAATATGGGGTTTACCCTGGAAAAAACACCCCTGGAATATGAAAAAAAAACAATGGGGAGCCCTATTGCTGGAAAAGGAATTGTGTTTACCGGTAAAATGAAAAAAGGCAGCCGGGAAGATATGCAGGTTCAGGCACGAAAGCTCGGTGCCAATGTTCAAACAACGGTAAGCGGAAAAACGGATTATCTGGTATGTGGTGCAGATGTAGGGGATAGCAAGATCAGAAAGGCCCAAATCGTTAATGTGAAAATAATTACAGAAGAAGAATATTTTCAAATCGTTGGAAGTTTAAACAGCACTTCATAATCTATTTTTTGATCTGGATATTTTTTTATCCTTCAAATTGCTGACGGCGAACAAAGGATACTCGTGTAAATTAGACTCAGGTGTTCAGCGATCGCGGCTGTTGCCTCCTGTCCTCATTGTCTCTTCGTTCAATCCCCTGTCTTCGCTCCGGAATGTACATATCATAGGATACACATCGTCGATCAATATTACTTCGTCTGCCTCCATTATCGGTAAGATTTTTTTTCAAAATATCCATCTCCCTTTCATATGAAATGTTCAATTTTCAAGCGATTTCAAAAGTCGCTGTGCTGTTCAGATGTATAATCCTGATCCATCAATTTAATTGTCCACTGTTAAAGCAAGCGCTGTACCAATTGTCGTAATTTTTAAAAAGCAAATGATAACAGTTTGTTTTGAATTTTGATTGTCAGGATTCAGTGTAATTTGTGGTATGAATGAAATAAAAACAGGGAAGAAAATTACCACTCGATAATATATGTAATATCTTGAAAGATAACGAAAGTGATTACGATAAATGAAAAAGAAATGCCCCCGTACGTTTCTGGCGTGTACGAGGGCATAAAAGAATCTGACTGGACAATCAGAGCACACGAGATAGTTGTTTATTCGTATCGTCCGACAATGGATATTGCATTTACATTGGAAAACGGGAAACCTCCCAGATTGTGTGTCAAGCCGATGCGCGGGTTGCTAAGCTGTCTGTTCCCTGCTTTTCCTAAAAGCTGGAGATACATTTCGTAAAGCATTCGAAGTCCGGATGCACCGATTGGGTGCCCAAAACATTTCAGGCCACCGTCAATCTGACAGGGGATTTTGCCATCTGCATTAAAAAAACCATCCATAACATCTTTTGTCGCACCGCCTTCCGGAGAGATATAAAGATCTTCATAGGTTACAAATTCGGTAATGGAGAAGCAGTCATGCACTTCAAACATGGAGATTTCTTTTCTTGGATTTTTAATACCAGCCTCCTGATAGGCTCGTTTTGCTGCATGTCTGGTTGTGGCAAAATAGGAACCATCCCAGTCTTTATATCCCTGTTCCTGACCGTTACTGACAGCCAACTGAATAGCTTTGACGGTAACCAGGTCGGTTTTGCCAAGACTTTTCGCAATTTCAGGAGTGGTTACAATAGCGCATGCAGAACCGTCACTCACCCCACAGCAATCAAAAAGCCCCAACGGATCAGCAATGATCGGAGAAGCCATGACCTGTTCAAGGGTTACCGGTTTCCGCAGATGGGCTTTGGGATTTTTTGCACCATTTGCATGACTCTTTACAGAAACCATGGCGATAGCCCTTTTCAGGTCTTCATAACTGATGTTGTGTTTGGCTCTATAGGCACTGGCAAGTTGTGCAAAAGATCCGGGCGCGGAAATGTTCGGCATGACCTGGCCAACCAATGAACCACTGTTTACGCTATCCATGGCCGGCAATCCGCCATATCCTGTATCTTTGAGCTTTTCAACACCCTGAGCAAGAGCAATATCGCAGGCTCCGGAAGCAACGGCATAAACCGCACCTCGAAAAGCTTCTGTTCCTGTAGCGCAGAAGTTTTCTACCCGGGTGACTGGAATGTATGGCAACCGGAGGGCAAATGGCAAGCCAAGTGCTCCTTTTCCAGTTCCGATTTCGTCGTAACATTGGCCAAACCAGGCTGCCTGGATTTCACTTTTATCAATCCCCGCATCTGCAATGCATTCCTGAAAAGCTTCGACCATGAGTTGCTCCGGGCCGCAGTCCCACCGTTCACCAAACCGGCTACATCCCATTCCAAGAATTGCAACTTTATCTTTGATTCCATCAGCCATGTTATACCTCCTCTTTTAAAATTACCGGTTTTGCTTTCCAGTAATACTGTATAAAACCTCTTGGCTTATCAAAATTTCGAATTCGGAATACCATCTTGACCGGCAATCCGACTTTGATTTTTCCGGCCTCATAGTCTGTGAAATCGAACATGCCACGACCTTCATTTTCAAAGGTGATCATGCCATAGTGCGCTGGAGGATCCAACGTATAGGTTAACAGGTCAGAGGTATAAGTTTTGATTGTTCCAGGCTGGTCTGAAAATTCGCAGTCCTCCTGGGTTCCGATCTCTCCACATTCTGGATTTACGCACATTTCTGATTTCGGAAATTGGGCCGTACTGCATTTTGTGCACTTTCCACCGACCATTCCAAGAATCATTTTGCGGCTTCGATACAGTGTTGTGAGGGCGGTTTTATAATTTCCTTCCGCTCTCATCATCCAATCCTGTTGAAGCATTCCCCGATGGGATAAAAATTTGATATAATTCAATTCCGCTTTTTTATCCGCCAGACAGCCGGAGATTCCGTGTCTAAGCCTTAAATTTTTTATCTTGTCCGTTACCTCAAATAACATGGCAACAGCTCCCTGGCCGAAGTTTACGACGAGCAGTTTGTCGCCGGGTGATGCTTTTTCAAGGGCTAAGGCCAGCATGACGATTGGATGAGCTGAACCGGTGTCACCGCAAACCTTGTGCATATTGTCGGATACTTTATCAGAAGGGATACCGAAACCTGCTGCAATTTCTGAAGGAACACGGCCAAAAACACAGGGCATTATGAAACGGGAAATTTCCTTACCGTCCACACCTGTTTTTTTGAGTATTCCCTGAATCGCCTTTGGGACCAGTTTGCCGATTCCTTCATCCTTGATCCAACGCTCTTCCCAGTTGTAATCAAATTTTTCACCTTGTCCTCTAAAGTGGTCGATAAAATCATCTGTGATTGTATAAGCCCCTTTGAACTCAGCGATTACATTTTCCGTTCCGATCAAAAGAGATGCTGCACCATCACCTGCCCAGAGTTCATGTGAATAAGCCATTTTGGTGATTCGCCGATCGCCGGCTGCTACTAAGGCATTCCGATAGTCTCCGGTTTTTACTGCATTGATCCCTGCAATTACTGCTGACAATCCAGCCCGGGAAGAGCCTGTAAAATCGGCGGTTTCTATATCTTCTTTCAGGTTTAGCGCTGCAGCAAGGATTCCACTGTTTTGTCTGTCCTGGAACGGCATGTTGAGAGATGACAGGTAGGTTGCATCAATCCGTGTTTTGTCAAATCCAGAAATGCAGTCCCTTGCTGCCTCTACCGCCATTGTCAGACTGTCTTCATCCCAATTGGCCATTGATTTTTCACCACCTGCGGAACCGATAAGTCCCGGTGCCATCCAGGCGTTTGCGCCGTATATTGCGCCGCGGTTTAATCTTAATCTGGGGATATATCCACCATAAGATGTGATACCAACCATGATTAACCTCCGTGGTTTTTAAATGTAATTAATTTTTTATTATAGGGGTTATCTTAAAATTAGTTTCGTTTTTGAAGATAACCTATAGTGAATAACAAGTGCCAGCCATGTGCTGTTTTTTCTTTTCTGCTTTGGCTTGGAGGAGATTCAAGCAAATTGGTTGAAAAGTGATAAACATACATTGCTGAGTTCGGCTGGCACTTGTTAAAGGTTATTATAAAATCAGGATGTATAACAACTCATAAAACCGCTGTTCGAATTCTATTTTCTTTGACTTCAGGATATCAACGGCCCTAAGAAAGCAAAGGATTCACCAACGCTGCCCAGACTCTTTGCTTTGTCCAGGCTGGTGATTTTATCCCAGTTATTCTTAATTTCTTCTGCTGTGATTTCTCTCTTTCCATCCCCGATGCAGATTCCGGGTGCACAAACAACCTCTGTTCTGCTGAACCATCCTGCAGCACAGTTAAAAATCATTTTGGTATCCTTGTTGTCCTCTGATACAAGATACAACACTAGTGGTGTGATGAATTCGGGTTTCAGTTTTTTAAACAGATCCGGTGGCATGATATCTTCCGTGAGACGGGATGCTGCAATAGGTGCAATGGTATTGATTTTAATATTATATTTAGCCCCTTCTATGGCGATGTTGTTCATCAAGCCAACCAGGCCCATTTTGGCGGAACAGTAGTTGCTCTGTCCGAAATTGCCGTATAAACCTGCACCGGAAGCTGTATTGATAATTCGGCCATATCCGTTATCTTTCATGATTTTAAACGCTGGTTGGGTTACGCAATAAGCCCCTTTCAGATGAACAGCCAGTACCAAATCCCACTCCGCTTCTGTCATTTTTACAAGGCTTTTATCTCTCAGAATACCCGCATTATTGATAACGATATCGATTTTACCAAAATTATCCACAGCGGTTTTTGCAATGTTTTCTCCGCCTTCAATGGTTGCCACAGAGTCATAATTGGCAACGGCCATTCCGCCAGACTTTTTAATTTCATCAACAACATTATCAGCGGCGCTATTGCTTTTCCCTGATCCATCCCGTGTACCGCCCAAGTCATTTACAACTACCTTTGCTCCTCTTTGAGCAAGGGCTAATGCATAAGTTCGACCAAGACCGGCACCGGCACCGGTAACAATAGCAACTCTGTTATCAAATCGGATTTCTGCCATGATTATTCTCCTCTTGTATGATTGGGTAATTTTTTTGAAGCGATCAACAAATATCTGAAAATCTATTCTGAAGATCGGTTCCCGTTATAACCATCGTGCACAAAAGTTATCAAATTTTATAATTGCATCAGTTTGGAGATGATAAATTTCATGATTTCATTTGTTCCGGCAAAAATTGAGGTTACTCTGGCATCCCGCCATCCTCGAGAAATCAAATTGGTTTCCAGCATTCCATCCTCCCCCATAATTTCAAGGGATTTCCCCAAAACACGGTTTGTCATTTCCGTTGTCCAGAATTTTGCCATGGAGGTTTCTGTCTTGATATCTTTTTTTTCAATATGATCGGCGATCAGTTTGTCTACAAATGTTCTGCCGATCTTGATATCGGCAGCCATTTCCACTAATGCAAACTGAACAGCCTGTGATTTGGATAACGGTTTTCCGGTTCCATCTTTTTTTGTTTTACAATACTCAACAATCTGTTTCAGGCAGACTTCTGCGCCATATAAGGCCCCCATAGAACAGACCAGCCTCTCCTGTTGAAGTTTTCCCATAAGCATGAGAAAGCCATATCCTTTTTCTCCCAGGAGGTTGGTTTTTGGAATCCGACAGTTGTTAAAGAACAGTTCGGCAGTGTCCTGACTATGCCAGCCCATTTTTTCAAGCTGCTTGCCTTTATCAAAACCAGGTGTTCCCGCTTCAACAACATACAGGGAAAGTGCCTGATAAGGGTCTTGCACTGCGGGATCTTTGGCCGCAACGATAACAATATCACAGAGAATACCGTTGGATATGAATGTTTTTGAACCAGAGATTATGACCTCATCCCCATCTTCTATAGCAGTGGTTTGCAGGGAAGAAAGATCACTTCCTGCACCTGGTTCCGTCATGGCAACGGCTGTTACAACTTCACCGGATACACATCCGGGGAGATATTTCTTTTTCAGTTCCACAGATCCATATTCATCCAGATAGGGAACAACTACATCGCTATGGAGAGGTGCGGCAAGTCCGGTTTGGCCTGTTGCGGCCATTTCTTCACAAACGATTGCCGAATAGAGAAAATCTCCTCCAAGGCCTCCATACTCTTTGGAAACACTTGTGCATAGAAAACCTTTTTTCCCCATTTTATTCCAGATCTCTCTGGGAACGATATGATCTTTTTCCCATTGATCTGCAAAGGGTTTTACTTCTTCTGCCAGAAAGTTTCGAAGGCGTTGTCTGAAGTCATTGTGTTCGTCTGTATAGTGTAAAATATCCATGATCGTCTTTCTCCTAAACTCCCTTACCCAAGCTATTTCAATTTTCCGATAGTTGTATTGGCGATAATATCCTTTAATACGGTAAAATTACCCTCTCGTATCTGTAATACCTTGGCATCACGATAGAAGTGTTCGATTTCGTATTCTGTCATATATCCATATCCACCCAAAAGCTGAACAGCTTCGTTGGTGACTTCCATTGCCGCATTGGTTGCCGCTATCTTGGTCAAAGCAGAAAATTTGGGATCTAATTTGCCGTTGTCGAATCTTTGAGCTGACTCGTAGGTTAGTAATTTTGCGGACTCAATTTTAATACACATATCCGCTATTTTGTGCCTTACAGATTGAAATGCTGCAATCGGTCTGTTGAATTGTTCTCTTCCTTTAATATACTCCAATGCTCGTTCATATGCGCCTTGAGCTGTTCCGATCGCCTGGGCTGCGTAAAGGATTCTGCTTTCAGTGAAAAATTTCTGGACATTGTCATATCCTTTTCCTTCTTCACCGATCAGATTGGTTAAAGGAACTTTAACATTTTCAAATTTCAGATCAGTCATGCTCATCATATTGGTGCCGAGTTTGGTACCCTGATCAGCAGTTGACAGACCATCTGTTTTAGCGTCTACCAAGATCAGACTGGTACCATTAATCGGGATGGATGCATTGGGGTCGGTCTGACAAAGAACAATATAAAAGTCTGCGGAACCGCCATTCAGAACAAAAGTTTTCTTCCCGTTGATCACGAAGGAGTCACCTTTCTTCACT
>PNOB01000177.1 GCA_013824585.1 Desulfobacterium sp.
GTTTAGAAGTCTATGAAGAAAAAACAGGTAATGAAATTCCAAGAAAGAAATTTGAGCAACCAAATGAACCTGTTGGAGAGGAATGGGATTTTGATAATGAGGTTGAAAATAAAAAAAGACTCCCATGTCTTTGGGAAAAATTCGGGGACTAGATTTTTTGCATAACCAAGCATCCTCCATTGACGCAAACAGGCCGGTTTTTCCAGATCGGTTTCGAGACTCGCCGGACGTCGTTGGGGAGTTCTCTGCCAATGGAGTAGATTTCGTGGCCGGCCCAAGTGATATGAAACTCGAGGGTCGTATGCTTCCGTCTGGCGAGGCGGTATGGGTCACTTACTATTGGGATCGAGAACACAACACATCATTCAAAACAATGGGCAGCTGATCTGCACGTTCGCCTAAAACTATCCAATAGCATTGGAAATTTATATAGTTGACAATTTTCCTTAAAATCATTACGATCTAGCCAGACTAGACAGATAATAAAAGTTTAAGGAGCTTTTTATGGAACATACATGGCAATTACAAGAAGCAAAAAATAAATTCAGCAAACTTGTTGAAAAAGCACAATATGAAGGTCCTCAATTCGTTACCAAGCATGGAAAAGAATCTGTAGTAGTTCTTTCAGTGGAGGAGTATAAAAAAATTGTTAAACCCAAATCCAACCTGTTTCAATTCATTCAAACGTCTCCTTTATCAAAGACTTTAATTAATATTGAACGTGATAAAAGCCTTGGCAGGGATATTGAATTATGAATTATCTTCTTGATACCTGTTTAATATCAGAACTAGCAAAATCAAAACCAGATGAAAAAGTTGTGGATTGGGTTTTGAGCGAAAATGAAACAAGCTTTTATGTTTCTGTTCTTACCTTTGGGGAATTACACAAAGGTGTTGAAAAATTGCCTGAATCGAAAAAAAAAGAGGAATTGCAGGTTTGGATTGAGGATGAATTAAAAAATAGATTTCAAAACCGAATCATCGGTATTGATATACGTGTTTCAATTTTATGGGGCAAGATTCAGTGTTTCGCCGCGAAAAAAGGGAAGCCAATGCCAGCCATTGACTCCCTAATTGCTGCTACAGGGATTGCCTATGAGTTAACAGTCGTCACCCGAAATATAACTGATATGGAACAAAGCGGTGTGAAGCTGCTTAACCCCTGGTTGGAATAAAAAAGCGAATCGGGAAATAATGGGGACATCTATAATTCATGATTTTCTTTTAGAGCCGGATTTGGTATTTGACTGAATACATGCGCTTCAAACGTTCCCTCACGGAAACGCCCTTGCCGTCGGCTAATACTTATGCTAATAAATCAAATAATTTATTAACAGGATTCTCGTATAGGGGACTTTCACCCCATTAGTTCACGCCCGTGTCGGGCGTACACCAGCTTCTCTTAGGAACGCGAAAATGCACCGCGCCCCATAGCAACACGCTATAATTTTGCATGAAAGGAAAAAATGGAAGAAAATCCACATTTGAAATCAGCGCTTTTAGAAGTTGTTGAAAATCAGCTCAAAGCAAACGATCCTCCGGAAACACGGAAGACATTAGAGCGTTTAACCGCTAAAGGTTATCCTGAATATGAAGCAAAGAAACTTATTGCTTGTGTTGTTGCTTCTGAGATATTTGATGTTCTTAAAAAGAAAGAACTGTTTAATCTGGAAAGATTTGTAAAAGCTCTTAATGCACTTCCAAAGCTTCCAGAGGATTGATTTTCAAAGAATAATTATAACCACTTGCTACAACACTCGACCGGGAACCCTGGGCGGCCATTTTCCATAGGTCATATCGAGTTGTATGTAGTAAAAAACTTGACCGCATTGGGTTCCCGGCGGGTGAACAAGCCGCTATATGCTGACAACCTCAGGGGGAAATATGGAAGCAATCAATTTAAAAGCGGAGGCTTCGAAGATCAAAGAATTATATGAGTACAAAACGATTGCAAAAATGAACAGTCATATTTTTACTCTCGTCAAATCAAAAGATCGGACCCTCGACTTTCATATACATCAAGATTCAGATGAGGTCTTTTATATCGTAGAAGGCCAAATGAAGCTTGAGTTCAGGGACAGGATGGTTCATCTAAATACCGGTGAGATGTGTGTTGTTCCAAAAGGCACTGAGCATCGTCCTGTCTGTGAAACAGAAGTGACTGTGTTGCTAATCGAAATGGATGGAACATTAACACCTGATAATACTGGTGGCACCTACAAAAAGTAAATCTGGCATATAACCTTTGCGTCCAAGGGACGGCGAGGACCATGCCGTCCCAGACAGGCAAAGTTAACCACAGAAGAGGGATAATAAAATGAATGAAAATATCTTTGCCTTTGCTGTTCTTGTAATCATAGCGGGCGGCATTGCCGCGATAGTGATATTTCTCCTTCGGAAAAACCTCATGGATCTTCTTGACGACGTGGTCAAGTTACAATCTTGCACCATTTTCTACTCACGGGTTCTCTCAATAGGTGTATTGTTCATTGCTCTCTCGTCGATTCTCAGTACGCAGTTCGATTTGAAAAATGACGCTGCTTTCATGGAATACGTGTGGAAAGTTGCCAGTGGGTTGTCCTCCTGCTTCGGCTTAATCTGCCTCTTCTTGGCAGTATACGTCGTAGTAATCACAATTCTTGTCGCCGTTTTGAGGCAGCGAAGTGAGTAACGAACAGTATCTTATAATCTCCTACTTCATTGTAGGCGCTGCGTGCCTCGGCCTCGGTCTCCTGGTCTATGTGCTGGTGAGGCACAGTTTTGGTAAAGTAACGCAGACGGTCCCCGGTGGTAGACTTGGCGAAATTCTCAGAAGGCTCCTTTGGTGTGGTATAGTCCTACCAGCCGTGGGAGCATTCTTATCGGTTACATTCCGTGGTTGCGGAAAGGAGGATTATCAATCCATTATCTCAGACCGATCATATCTGATTGCCAAGAACCAGGCGCAAGTTGAAGCCTGTCTATCCTGGACTTGTATAGCTCTTTTGGTATGGGCAATAATTGTCATGCTCGCATTTGTTTGTAGAGGCAGAGAAGAGAAAAATAATAGTTAATGCGGTTATCGAGGAAGTTGTGGTTGATCCACAGTGGCAAGGGCGCGGGGTTGGGAAAATGATGATAAAAAAAGCAATTGAAATATGCCTTGAAAAAGGCTGTTACAAAGCTACTGTTTCTTCTAATCTTAAACGCGAGAGAGCACATGCGTTTTATAAATCGTTGGGATTTGAAATCCATGGATACAGCCTTCAAATCAAGGGCCAACCAATGTTTTCATCGGATAGCGGAAAGACCGCCGCGACCGGTGAAACTTAACATTATAGATTCTTTGTATTCTATTGGTCAGTGGAAGAATTAAAAATGAGGTGGTTTGTATGTTGAACATTATTAAAAAGTGTTTTGTACCCGTCATATTGGTAATTTCTTGCTGTAATCTGCTTTGTGGATGTGCTTCTATTACAAATTATACTAAGTTTTACAATGGGGCTGAAAAACCTTTATCTTTGGTAGCTATAGTCACAGAGCCTAATCCGTACTTAAAAGACTTAATCGTTCTAAGAGTTGATGAAAGAGAAGCGCAAATGGCGGGAGTACTTGAGTTATTGCCGGGTAAGCATAAAATTCAAGTGTTATATTATGCCAAGTCAGCAAATTATAAAACCACGGGAACGGCAACAGCAGAAATTGACTTAAAAGCTGGTCGAATTTATGAAATTTTTCCTGTATTTCATACACATAATAATGACTGGCTTGTGGGTTCATTTGATGTAACAGATGAACTCATAAGACCTGAAAAACGAGAACTTGCGCAAAAATTGGACGAGATAATCAAAGCGAATCGTGGTAATACTCCATCCGTAGTTACTTTGAGTAAGTCCTTACCCGTAAATAACGAAATAAAACTGCCTGGATTTGGTGAAAAGATCATCTCTTCAATTCAAGGGGAAAAAGGCACGCAAATCAAGATAGAGTATGATTTTGATCGATATAAACCCTTCAGACTCATTAAGGGTAGCGATGGAAGAGAATATCATATTCAAATTTCTCAAGAAAATGGGGTGGTAGAAAAAGTTCTTGGGTTGAAAGTTGATGTGGGTGACCCCAAGCAAATATATCCTGCTTTTCAGCCGTTTAAATCAGATACTGCTTTGGTTTATAGCCCTCAAGATGGTACGATAATAAACGAATACAAAGAAATGCCAGATGGATCATATAAACTCATAAAATAGCAGATGTTTAACATCGTCGCTCAACCTGACTCGTGGCCCTATCGCGCCACTTGCAGGTTGGCTCTGCGTTGTCTGTCGTAAAGGAGGTTGAAATGCCAAGTGCATTAATAGAGGTGCGTCAGCAATACTCACCAGAAATTGAATCCGGAATAATGGAGGCTGTTCATGCGGCGCTGAGGGAGGCATTCAAAATACTTCCGGGTGATAGGAATGTACGGTTACTTGTACATGAACCACACAAGTTTCAATGCCCCCCAGACAGAGAAAAGCCTGAGTATTACACTCACATATGATATTGATCTTGGATTTGAAGTCAAAGTGTAAGTCGCGACAGCTAACGAATAAGGATAGATCGTGTGAGGAAACGAACCGCTCGGCCGTGCGGCTTTGCCTGTCTGTCAGTTATCAAACATATTTAAGGAAAGCAAACTATGATGGAATACAAAATGGTATTTGATGCTTTGTCCTGGGAAACTCAAATGAAGGGGGTGCTCACCAAGACAATTCAGGTGAATGGAAAACAATTACGAATGGTTGAATATTCCAAAGATATGGAACCCCATTGGTGTGAAAAAGGTCATATGGGTTATGTCCTAAAAGGTCAACTGGAAGTGACTTTTGAAAAAGAAGTACTTATTTTCAACCCGGGAGATACGATGATTATCCCTGATGGGAGAGAACATCGACACATGGGAAAGGTTCTTAGCGAAAAAGCGGTTCTGCTTATGTTTGAAACTTCATATGATGATCCATTATGCAGTGAACATAAAGCGGATGTTGATTATTTTATTTCAGAAAGCATGAAAGCCTTTCCTTTCTCAGAAGCAGTACGTGTGGGAAATATGCTCTATCTGTCGGGACAAATCGGGGTAGATGATTCTATAAAACTTGTTTCAGGCGGCATTGCTGAAGAAACAGGGCAGACAATGGAAAACATCAAGAATACTCTTGAACGTAATGGGTCAAGTCTCGATCATGTTATCAAAGTCACGGTAATGTTAGCGAATATGGATGAATGGGTAGAAATGAACAAGGTCTATGTTCAGTACTTCTCCAAACATTTGCCTGCCCGAAGTGCGTTTGGATGCAGCAAACTTGCTTTTGGTGCGCGAGTTGAGATCGAATGCATCGCCATCCTCAAATGAAGTAAAGTGGTGATAAAAGGAATGATCAACAAACGAATTCAGCAGACGACTCAATAATCGTTGCCGATCCATATGCTATTGATGCAAAAGGAAATAACATGAATACAAACAATGTCGAATTAAATCCCAGTAAACTGCTTAGGTATAGAGATTCGGTATATGCAACGGACTTGCTGATTTGTTCCATTGCATATTTCGATTTTTTTACTTTCTTAAAGGATAGATCTTGGACATTTGATGATATCTGTGAGTATCTGAACATATCACCGCGACCGGCTGAGGTAATGCTGTCGTTGTTTCTCGCAATGGAACTGATTCTAAAAACTGGTACGGGATATAAATTAACGGCTGTTTCCAGAGAGTATCTGGTAAGCGATAGCCCGGCAAGCTTAATTCCATACTATGCCTCACTTAATAACCGGCCTCAGACTAAAGAATTCAGAGAAATCCTTATAACAGGAAAGCCATCCGGATGGTCCAGCAAGGATGATGGTAAGGCTTGGAAAGAAGCTATGCGAGATGTTCAATTTGCAAACTCATTCACAGCAGCAATGGATAGCCGAGGTTCATTTCTTGCCCAAATGCTTGTTCAGAGGCTTTCACAGCCGCTTGTTCGAAGTCCAGATATGAGCAGATACAAGTCTCTTTTAGACATTGCCGGGGGATCAGGAGTCTATGCCTGCTCTATATCCCAAAGATATGAACATATGGGTGCGACTGTCCTGGAAATCTCTCCCGTTGATGAGGCTGCGAGACGCTCGATCGAATCAAAGGACATGTCACAGAGAGTGGATGTTGTTGCCGGAGATATGTTTAACAAAATTCCCAGAGGCTATGATGTACATCTTTTTGCGAATGTTTTACATGATTGGGATATGGATTCAGTAAAAAAACTGGCTGCGAATTCTTTTGAAAGCCTCAATGCAGATGGTTTAATAATAGTATTTGATGCACATCTCAATGAAGACAAAGATGGACCGCTTTCAGTTGCTGAATATTCATGCCTTCTTATGCACTCTACCGAAGGCAGGTGTTATTCTACAAAAGAGATTGGTGATATTCTTGAAGGAGTCGGCTTTACTGATATCATCGTAACGGAAGTGGCTGCTGAAAGGACGATGATCACTGGGAACAAAAAAACTGAGCGTTAGGGATGACCTTTAAAAGGGTCAAATCCGCTCTTGACTCATTTGAATCGCTTCTATTGATTGACAACCAGAAAGAAAAACCGTACCGATTACCGGAAAATAAAATTGTACCACTTTAACACCATAATATCCGGTCAAATTTTTGCACATAACCGGGAATGTTTTTTTTCTTTGAAAAAATACAAATCTGCGGACCTGCCGGATTCCCGATGCTCGTTTTGAATCTGAGAATAATAAGGACGAAGAGCGGCATTGGGATGTACCGAGTGTAATCACAACTGTTGGGTAATCGAAACCCAACAGTTGTGATTACACCCGACCGCACCAATATATTTGACATGCCTCTTAATGTGGATTATTATAGCTATAAAAAGCCACATTATGGAGGTGTGATATGAGAACGGTTCAGATGACCCTTGATGATAATCTTGTGAAAGCGGTCGATCGTGTTTCAAAGGAACTCCATACAAGCCGTTCCGCATTCACAAGAAAGGCGCTGCAAGACGCCCTTGTTCGTTACAAACTTGAGCAACAAGAACGCAAGCACCGGCTGGGATACGAACAAAACCCGGTTGAAGCCGATGAGTTTTCGATTTGGAAAACTGAGCAGGCTTGGGGTGACTAATGAAGCATGGCGAAATATGCTGGTATAAATTCGTTCCGCCGGATAAAAAACGGCCTGTCCTTATCCTGACACGGGATTCCGTATTGGAATATCTGGGAGAAGTTACCATCGCGCCCATTACGACTACTGTGCGTAATATACCGTCCGAAGTATTTCTCTCGACAGCTGACGGTATGCTCCAAGATTGTGCTGTCAATTGCGACCATTTGCAGACTGTTTCCAAGGGCAAAATCGGAACGTTAATCACATCCTTACCCCGTACAAAGATGGTAGAGGTTGCACGGGCAATCCGCTTTGCACTCGATATTTAAAAGAGCAGGGAAAATAATGGGGGCCTATGATTATCTTTAGCAGGTTTCGCTGACGAACGTGTCACTTCTGCTGAACTCATAAATTTGAATTGACAAAAAAAAGGATTGATTGCCTATGAGATATCTTTTCCAGTCTGGACCGGTTGCGGGGATTGGGAAGGGTCGAAAAGGAGTTAACGACCCTTCCCGGGTCGATATGTTCTTGGACTGTCCGGATGTTTTCAAATTCCGTTCACCATATCCGGAAGGTAGAAATCAGGCCAGCATGCCTCCATCGCAGATAATACAGGTGCCGGTTGTATAGGAGGAGAGGTCTGAAACAAGGTAAAGCACTGCTCCTACCATTTCCGACGGGCTGGCTTCCCTTCCCATGGGTATCTGCTGAAGCACATAATTGAATATATCTTGATTGTCCATGATGGCTCTTGAAAAATCTGTTCTGGTAAAACCAGGAAGCAGCGCGTTTACACGGATTTTTTTAGAGGCCAGTTCTTTTGCATATGCCTGGGTCATGGCGATAATCCCGGTTTTTGTGATGGAATAAATGCCCTGCAATGCAGCAGGACGGACACCATTGACAGAGGAAACATTGACGATGGCGCCGGAACCCGACGCCACCATCAAGGGTACTGCCTGCTGAATCATGAAGAACGGGCCCTTCAAATTCACGGCGAATGTTTTATCCCACGCCCACTCTTCAGCTCCCAGCATTTCGCCAAAATAGGGATTGGCGGCAGCATTATTGACCAGAATATCCAGTTTTCCAAAATCTGCTTTCACCTGTTCAAACAGTTTTCCAATCTGATCCAGTTGGCCCATGTTGCAAGCGATGACAGTTGCCTTGCCGCCTTTTTCCTTGATTTTTCCGGCAACAGCCTGCAAGCCATCCATCTTCCTGCTGACCAGGATGCAGTGAGCACCGCACTCGGCAAGCGCCAATGCAACCGCTTCACCAATACCCCGGCTTGCACCGGTAATTAACGCGACCTTATCCTTCAATGAAATGTTGATCATAATTGATACTCCCCTTTTGTAAAAGTTTATAAATCTGACTTTTCAATCACTTTCATGGCGACTTTTTCCAGAATCATCACTGCACCGATCAGCATGGCAAACCGTTTGTCTTTGGTCTGTCCGTGAAAGTAGCGGTAGTAAATCTGCTGGGCAATCCCGGCCAGCTTAAACAGGCCGAAGCAGAAATAATAATCCATGGATTCAATTTTTCTTCCGGATACCTGAATGTAAAAATCAATAAGCTCCTTCCGAGTCATCATCCCCTCTTCCGTGGTCGGCAACAGCCGCATCAACTGGTGTTCTTCCGAATCATTCCGATCCACCCAGTATGCCAGGGTTCCACCCAGATCCATCAGCGGGTCTCCGATGGTGGCCATTTCCCAATCCAGTATGCCTGAAATCTCCCTAAGGTTGCCGGGGTTCAGCACCACATTGTCGAGCTTGTAGTCATTGTGGATAATTCCAGGGCGGTCTGTTTCCTTCGGCATTTTATCATGAAGCCATTCCATCACTTT